>NZ_JAYXUH010000029.1:0-20557 GCF_036040035.1 Photobacterium sp. S4TG1 | reverse complement strand
ATAAAAAACAATGGGACTTTGGTAAAGATAGAGACTTTCATTCATTCAGACATTATTTTATCGACAAAATGAAACAAGCTAAAGTTGAAGAGTTTATTACTGCTGAACTTGTTGGACATGGATATGAAAAAGAAACTTATGGTCGGTATGGGGGAAGTATGTCAGTGAAGACAGTAAAAGATCTGATGGATAAGCATTCTTCTAAGTCAGTGAAAAAGATGGTCATTAAATACAGGTTAAAAAAGTTAACCAAAATTTTCTCTCGATAAATATTTAAATTTATTTCTTTTGGGTGTAACTCCTGTGCATTATTACACCCAAAATTCAATTGCAATATATTTAAAAACTTAATTACTTATAGTTAATCTAGGGGGTTAAATATTTGTACGGTTGTTTTTTTACGCACTAAAAGCATGAGGTGTGCTATTAATATTTTTAAATTTCTAAAAAGTTCAATTTTTGCTTCTGGCAGTGATTCGTTTATTTTAAAGTCAACGACTGTAATTCCTTGTGAAACAAATTCAGAAGAAAATGAAAAAATCACACGCGATGTTAAATGTGAATATCCAGAAGAAGAAATGCTGAGATATTATGCTCAAGAACAGAACGAGTTATATGAATATGAAGAAATGAACTATCTCAATAAACGTGTTATGTCTATGCCAGTTCAGGGGAGTTGTCAAAATGATAGCCAAGATTCTATTGTTGAATGGCATACTCCTGAACCCGTTACATTGAAGAGATTTTCACCAATAGAGTTTGATAAAGGAATGGTTCCATCGAGTCTATGGAAATACATCCATGAATTTTCTAAATCGTTGAACAACTCGCCATTAGATTATTTGGCTGTTTCTTTGGTTGTCGCTTTAGCTAGTTTAATTGGAGGTACAATGTCTATTGCACCAAAGAAAAATGATAAAGGTTGGAAAGTTAAGCCAACTTTGTGGGGGATGATTATTGGTGGACCATCTCGATATAAAACACCGATGATGAACAGGGGGATGGAGCCCTTGTATTATGCTCAGCAAAAAGTAATCAATGTGACAAACTTAAAAAATCAAAAGAAGCAAGATGCATTGAATGAAATTGTTGATAAAAAGGAAAGTAATTTAAAAGCTCAACTTAGTGAAGCTTTAGAAGAGAATGATTCAAAAACAGCAGAAATGCTGATCGAAGAGATTGCGTCACTTACTAGAATGAATATAGCGAAAAGAGATGTGATCGTTAATGATGCGACACCTGAAGCACTCTTAATTAGGCTTGCGGACAACAATTTAGGCGTACTGCAATTTAGAGATGAACTATCAGGATTCTTTGCTTCGATGAATAAACAAGGGCGAGAGCAAGAGCGAGCGTTGTTTCTTGAGGGATTTAATGCCTCAGGTTCACCATACACACAAGAAAGAGTCGGCAGAGAGAAAGTCGTATTAGAAAGTGTACACTTAAATATTCTGGGTGCTATTCAACCTAAGGTTCTTTTACCTATTCTGCATGATCGGGAAAGCGGACGTGTTGATGATGGTCTGTTTGAGAGATTTCAACTTGCAGTTTGGCCTGATGATGGTCGAACAGAATATACAGATTTATCTGTATCGCCTGAGTCAAAAGATATTGTAAATAAGCTTTTTTCTCGTGTGGCAAAGTTAGCGGAAGATGAGCATCATTGTTTCAACTTTGCACCAGAAGCTCAGGAACTATGGGATAAATGGTCTGAAAAATTCTATTCGTCGGTGGAAGAGCTTTCAAACGAAGAGCAATCAATTGAGATTAAGTATCCTGCAATGGTAGCTAAGATTGCTCTTGTTCTTCAAGTTGCCATCAATGGAGAGCAAGACCCTGAGGCATCGTTAGTTGGTGAATCACTAATCGATCAAGAAGCCTTAAGAATGGCGTTTAAGTGGTTGAGATATCTAAGGTCACACTCCCGTAAAATTCGTTCACTGACCCAAGGAGAGGGCGATGCAAGTGTAAGCTCCTTACTAGCTAACCTGTCTAAGTTTGACGGATCGTTTACAAAGCAACAGTTGAGTCAAAAATGCTGGAAAGGACTGACCAATCGGAATGATCGTGATAGAGCTCTACTAGAGTTAGAAAATAAAGGGTATATTAAGCTAGTTTTACAACCTCGAAAAATATATCTAGTTCATCCAGATTATTGTTAAGTAATAAAAGCAACCTGCACTACCTGCACTACCTTGATACAGTTAGTGCAGGTTTATATTTAGTGAATTATTTTTCTATTAGATAACTTTTCAATGGTTCTAATGCTATCTTCTATTTTTACTACGTTAGGTAGGTTTGACTTATTTAACGTTAAATAGGTTTTAGTTATACGATTAAACTGGCGATTTAGTTGTCGACTGTTATTTTCATTATGGGCAATGAACCATTTATCTATTTGACTTTGCATCTTAATGATCATTTTTTCATTTTCTAAGTTTTTAGAATAGTGATACTTCCAAGTCTCTAGCTTTTTTGACTTATTAATTTCGGATGGAGTGTAATTACGATAATTTAATCCAGCATGTTTTAATACGGCGATGTTGAAAGCGGTCTTTAATACTTTGGTTGCTTTTTTCTGTTGAAGTTCCTTTAAGACTCTGGTGTTTCTCCCCGCTAGAACTTTTCCAATAATTAAATGGACATGATCACCACTCCCCATTTTGTTTTCTTGGTTTTGTCGGTGTATAACAGCTCTAATGTTTTTCTTGAAATAAAACTCGTCTTCATTAGTTAAATCACAAAGTTGAAATATTGATTTGCAACAGTACGCGATGATGTTCCCCCACTGTTCGTTGGATAGTTCAACGCCCTTAGGTAGAGTTAAGCAGTACTCCATGGCATATGATGACAGGTGACGACCCGCTTTATGACCCATTTGCTGGCGCAATCGATATTGCTCACCGATAAGAGCTATATACTTAGATGTATGCTCATTCCCAATTAATGATAATATTTCGGTTGTATTCGTATGATTTGGATGTTTTGTTGATGTTATATATCTTTCCCTGCAAGCGACACCTTTACTTCCATACTTTACAGGTTGAGTGATTACCGTCCAATTTTTTATCATGATTTTATTTTAGTTATATTAATTATAAAAAATAAAGTCAAACATATATATTTTTGGAAGTTCAAGATAGGACAATTGCTTCGCTATTGATCCACTTGTTGGGGGAATATCCCCAAACCCCTTGATTTAGCCTTTTCGAATAACTATCATCTGAATAAATATTATGAACTTTTTAGATAAGTTGAATTCAACCATTGACGATGTAAAATTAGATGCAGCTAAAGAATTATCTGATAGGGATCGCCGCTATAAAAATATATTATCATTAATTGTTAAGTATTGTGAAAATGTCAGATTTATCAATAGTCAGGATATTAATGATAAGACAAATAAATATGAGTGGTTGTGTTCTGTGGTGGATATTCATTTGACAGCTATTATGTTAACGGATCAAATAGATGGAAATGATATACCTATGAATTCTGAAATGATAAAAGAAGACAATGAGGCTAAAGCAAAACAAATACTAGAAAGTATTGTTTTTAAATTGGTATCAGCCTCACCAAAGCCTGACTGGAGGCGTTTTTAGGTGTATTCACGACAAGAGCTGCCGCACTCCGTTTGGCGGCTCACTTTCTCTGATACATGCGAGCATGTAACAGAGAAGATTGAGCTGATCTTAGAAGCAATATTGTTACCAAATCAACCGAAGATAAATATCGTATAACAACTGTTGTTTGGTTGTAGCGATCTAGTTAAAAAGCTTATTGTCTGTATAACTCAATTGAACCAGCTGTGTTTAAGTTATTTTGCCAACAACGATTTGTCCAAAATACGCCTTTCATTTTCATTGATTTTATATCTTCTACCCGCAAAGACGCAGCGCCTTCGTAGTAGACTGTATCTGTCGATGACGGTGAATGGTTCTTTCCTTGAAAGATATACTCTAGTTGAAAACTGTCATCGGCGTTTCTGATTACACGACAATAGTTAGAATGAGTGTTTCCTATAGTCGTAGTTGCCTTCATCCTAATTGAAAAGAAATCGGCTTCAAAGGTGATGGGAAATTCAACTACTGTCTTATTATTGAAGTTAGACTGAATTTTGCATATCCACGTCCCATTAAAGTTTGGACAGAAATTCTCTTGGAAGTATCCAATATAAAAAGGTTTCCAAGCGTACTTACCAAAGAACAGAGCTAATATGGTAATGGCAGTCAGTGTGTATGACACTGACTGTATCAATGAAATCTCAAAAAAATGATTTAAAAGGAAGTAGATAGCAATTGATGCAACGGATGAAATGCCATACTTCACTTTTGACGGAAACAACTCCCACATAATTAACGCCTCTTACCAAATTTATTGAACCCTTTGAAGACCTTATTTTTTACTATCTGGGCAACAGGCCGTACGCGGACTTTAACTAGATTAAATCCAGTAATAGAACCCCACGACTTTACTAAACACTCCATAGCGTGAGTACCAGTATATGCACTTCCGCGTTGTGAAGTGTCATTTATCGATGTTATCTCACTGTGACCAATATCATTAGCGCTAATTGATTGATTACCTTCGTTTCGTACGGTCCAGTGAACTTCATCGGACATAATAAAATCATGAGGGTTGTTAATCTTAAATGTTAACGAGTCACCTTTTCTGACATCTATCTGGTTTGTAACCTCTCCTGACAAGTAGTTACCTGAACTATCATATCGCTCGACATATATTTCAGGAATATTTGTGACTACAGGTACTGATACTCCGCCTTGTTGTGTGGTGAGAACAGGTAGTTGAGGAAAGTAATGTTCAAAAAGGTTTGAATACTCAAGTGCTTTTGTTGCTTCATCCTCATGTTTAACTTTTAGATAAACACTATTTAGATGATCAAATTGTTTAACGGCAAAAGCTTTTGCTTCATCAGACATACCAAGAATATCCTGTCCATTAAGAGGGTTTAAAACTTCAAAAGACTGGTTCAACTGAGAGCAAATATTTGAGACTGTTTTCTCAAAGGAGGTAATTTCGTTATCTCCAATGTGTAAGTTGTTTGCGACCAATATATTTAGAGCTAGTGATGGGATCTTTTTGTGCTCTGACCGTTTCCATCTTATGTTAGCCCATGCTTTTAAGTAGCGGACATTTCTTTTCATTAAAGACCGATCTGCATCAGTAGAATAAAAATTGGTCAGCCAAGTTTGAATTGCAATAGGATCACTATCAATCCAGCCATTATCTGTGGCTAGTAATGGTGTAGAGTCCTTAATGTCTCGAATAAAATAGATAGGTGTATCAATGGTCAAAAAGTTTTCAAACGTTAGCCCCTCACAAGCGTTCTTCGAATCTTGAAGTTTAGCTTCGGTATCGATTTGGCAATAGTACGATAAAGTTTCTTTTAAGACCTCTTTTACATCTTTAGCGTCTACGTCTGGAGTCTCTAGTTCTGAAATAAGGTATATGCCAATATCTATATCGTAAGTTGACTGACTACTTACAGGCGCAATTAAAGTGAAGCTTTTATATGATCCTTGTAGCCAAAACTTAACAGAGCAACCGAACGAATCTTCAAGCTCCGCACGCAGATAATCAATTAGCGCATCTTTTTTTGCTATACCTTTACTCAATATGCTTTTAGAAAGCTTAGTTCGGCTGTGTAGAGTGCCAAGTGTTGTTTGGCTACTATAAAATAAATCACTGCAATTCATATAAATCATCCAAATAATGAAACTTGATGATTATGACATTGATTGCGTTTATTTATAATGATTTATAGCATAATATTTGTACAAGAAGTGTATTGAAATAGTTAGAATTAATCAGGTTAAGCTCACGTTCAATTCTATCTTATCTATTGTTAACTTTAGGTTCTTGATGCAAATGCCTTTGCCATATCTATCATAAGTAATGTTATTTTGAGCATGTCCTAAGATTTCACTAGCGAGTAAAGAGGACACATCTGCATTTTTCAGTTGTGTTGCTACTGTATGACGGAATGAATGAAAATCATGACCGCGAGTAAAACCTAGCTTGCTTTTAAAACGCCCAAACCATTTTGAAGCTGCCGTACCAAAACCATCACGCTCTTGTTTAAGGGTAGGGAAGATACGTTCATGCTGTACGCTGTTGATGAAGTCAATAAAGCCGAGCTCTAACAGCTTGTCATGAATCGGGATTAACCTGCGGCTACTGTTGTTTTTGAGCCGTTGTCCCTCAAGCTTATCGTCAATCTTAATGACCCATATACCCTCTTTGTTACATATATCTTGGCGGTAGAGCTGACAGAGTTCGTTTAAACGTGCGCCAGTGTATAAGCCTAGTAGTGGCAACCAATAATAATGAGGGTGCTTATATTTCTTCTGGGTGTGAATATCAGTGCTAAACAGCTTTTGAAGGTCAGCATGGCTATATGCGTTCTTGGCTTCGCTGTCCTTGCGAGTCTTTTTGAATCTCATTCCCTTAAATGGGTTGATGTCCGTCATTTCCATCTGCAAACACCACTCAAAAAACGACGAGCATTTTTGTATGTAATCTTTGACGCTCTCAGTGCTTAGGGTAGGGAGTTTATGTTTTTTATTAGCTTCTATTAGCTGCTGACCTTTCATCCCACTAAATTGCTTATGTTTGGTTGCGTTGACCGGATATTGGCTCAGTAAGGTACGTGCCTCTTCCGCCTGAAGTCGACGGATATCTTTTATGCCTTTAGCTCTGAGTAGTGTCAGCACGATATGACACTTCGCATAAGCCATATCAATTGTTTTTGGGTTAACGAGGTCTTGTTTGGAATCTCTGTACTTTTCGAGACACTTGAAAGGGTCTCGTGATGTTGTTTTTGCTTTCGGAATTAGAAATGCAGGTGATGCAGGTCTCTCAGGTATATGAGATTCTGTTTTAGGTGTAGATAGAGGTGTGCTGTTCTGTATCGAAATACGGATTTCTAGCTCTAGTTGTAATGCTTTAACTAATGCAACTTGTTTGTCGGATGTACGAAGAGAGCGCTTGATTTCGTATTTGTCGTTGAAAAGGTGTCGGTGGC
This sequence comes from Photobacterium sp. S4TG1, assembly GCF_036040035.1. Lineage (NCBI taxonomy): Bacteria > Pseudomonadati > Pseudomonadota > Gammaproteobacteria > Vibrionales > Vibrionaceae > Photobacterium > Photobacterium sp. S4TG1. The sequence continues at coordinate 13,512 of NZ_JAYXUH010000029.1, read as the reverse complement.
GTAGAGGAATTTGATATCTGAATAACCAGTTACCAGTTTTTGATATTTTTAGACCGCGCATGTTTTAGTACCTAGTTTTAGTACCAAACAGTCAAAAAGTTAGATTAAAAACATAAAAAAGGCGGTAAATCAGTGATTTACCGCCTTTTCCAAACGTTTGGTGGAGCTGGCGGGATTTGAACCCGCGTCCAAAATCAGTCTAACAGATGGCGCTACATGCTTAGTCAATCTTTATTCTCGTATCGTCACTGCGAATTGACACGCTATGCTAATACATACCAGAATTCTATTTCGCGGTTCATCTCTCTAGTCAAAGAATCCCTCGCTATCTCGTTTGGGTTTGAACCCCTGTTATTCCCCGTCTTACAAGCGGAAGCTAGGGCAGGAGCGCTCTTAGCAGGGTATTAAGCTGCTAGTGCGAAGTTTTCGTCGTTTGCGACTATTTTTTTGCGGTTGTTTAACGAGGCAAACCGCACCTCGACATGCTCCACAAGCCTTCGTGATCCTGTCGAATCCTGAATCAGCCCCAGATGCGTTCGATGTTAGCAGAATATTTAACTAGGTCAATAGCTTTATTGTTATTCACTGACCAAGTGATTGATTACTATTCAAATGCTAACATCATGTTGCATAGGTGTCTTAACGGTTATTGCCTTTCATGATACGGGCTTTATCACGTTGCCAATCTTTGGCTTTGCTGTCAGCGCGTTTATCATGCAGTTTCTTACCGCGTGCAGTACCGATCTTCACTTTTACGAAAGAAGTGCTCCAGTACATCACTAATGCCACGATAGTATCGCCTTCGCGGTTCACTGAATCTTCTAGTTTTCTCAGTTCTCGACGGTTAAGCAATAGCTTACGTACACGGGTTGGATCAGCCACAACGTGGGTTGATGCCGCGTTTAATGGCGCAATGGTTAAGCCTGAAATAAATGCTTCACCGTTACGTAAGAAAACATAGCTTTCTGTCATGTTTACTTTACCGTCACGGATAGCTTTTACTTCCCATCCCTGTAATACCATACCTGCTTCGTATTCGTCGCCGATGGCAAATTCAAAACGAGCGCTTTTATTTTTGGCAATAGTATTGCTACTTTGCTTTGGTTTTTTAGCCATGTTGACCTCGTAGAGTCATTGTTGCAGTCCCAGAACAAAATCTAATATCAGTGATTTTTCTGGTCGAATAAGCTATTGACGTTACCATAATACCGCTTGATGGTAACTGTTATTTTGGTCGATAGCCCAGTAATGGTATCATTGACTAAACGCAGCGAATAGATTTTATCTTCAGAGTGAGGATGCGTTCGATGAAGGAGAAGCTATGCCACAAATTAGTCGTTCGGCACTGGTGCCTTTTAGTGCCCAACAAATGTTTAACTTGGTGAATGATGTTGAGTCTTACCCGATGTTTTTACCCGGTTGTGCGGGCAGTAAGATCATTGAGAGTTCTGCCAGTCATATGATGGCGTCGGTTGATGTTGCCAAAGCCGGTATACGCAAAACATTTGTGACGCATAATAAATTGGTCGATTTTAACCAGATTCAAATGCAGCTGGTGGATGGCCCTTTTCGAAAATTAGTCGGCGGATGGACATTTACTGAGCTTGATGCCACTGCTTGTAAGATTGAATTAAACTTAGAGTTTGAATTTACCAGTGGGCTAATTGATGTTGCTTTTGGTAAAGTTTTTCGCGATCTGACCAGTAATATGGTGCAGGCGTTCACACAGCGAGCAAGAGAAGTGTATGCATTCTGATCAACCCTTAATTCATGTTGAGGTTGTTTTTGCACTGCCCAACGTACAACGCGTATTAAAGCTGGCGGTTGTTGCTGAAACGCCTATTCAAGCGATCATTGAGCAATCAGGGATATTAACTATGTATCCTGAGATTGATCTAAACATCAATAAAGTCGGTATCTATAGTCGTAATGTGAAATTAGATGCGACCGCGCGCGATGGCGATCGCATTGAAATTTATCGTCCATTAGTGGCTGATCCGCGTGAGATCCGCCGTAAGCGTGCAGAACAAGCTAAAAAAGACGCTGAAAAGTAATACTTATTTTATTGCAGACAACAAAAAGCTCGCCATTAGCGAGCTTTTTTTATTACTTTGAAAACAACCATTTTCTATGAATAGAATTAATTCATAGGATCCATGAAGTTAGGGCCTTGTTTGTAATCACCTTTCATACTAACAAGCTGTGCCTGTTGGTTGAAAGTTAAGAACAAGTTCTTTTGAACCGGCTTATCATGACCATTTTGTTCGTAGAAAATGTAGTTCCATGTGTTGGGGTAACTTGGGTCAACTAACATAGGTGTACCCAGCACATATTGAACTTGCGTTTTCGTCATGCCAACACGCAAGGTATTAACACTTTTTTGTTCTACATAGTTGCCTTGGTCAATATCAATACGATAAACCAAACGTTCAGCGACCGAACAGCCACTAAGTAAGCCCAACACTAAGGTTAGGGCTGCAATGTTTTTCCAACTCATAGCATCCTGGCTTTTTAGCTTTAACTGCTGCGATGATAAACAAGGTCTTGGCAGAAGTAAAAAGCGGTAAAGAAAAAAAGTAATATATTTTGATATTCGACTACTGCTGGCCGCAATAGTTGCATCAAGGTTTTAGTTTATTTCATATTCGCGCAAGATGCGAAATTAAATCATGCCGCAACCAGCAGTTCTTTCGCATTTGCGAGAGTGCGCTCAGTAATCTCACTACCGCCTAATAGACGTGCTAGCTCAGCAATACGATCGTCAGTGCTTAATGGACGCATCTGTGTTTCAGTTTGACCATCAGTGGTTTTCTTGGCGACAAACATTTGCTGGTGACCACAACCAGCGACTTGCGGTAAGTGAGTCACACACATTACTTGGGTTGATGCCCCTAGTTTGCGTAGCATTTTACCGACGATAGCGGCTGTTGGACCACTGATACCCACATCGACTTCATCGAAAATCAAACTTGGAGTTTCAACTTTTTGAGCGGTGATCACTTGAATCGCAAGTGATATACGGGAAAGCTCACCACCTGAGGCCACTTTGCCTAATGGCTGTAATGGTTGACCTGGGTTAGTTGAAACTAAGAAATTAATGCTGTCATAACCTAATGGACTTAACATACGATCAGGATCGCTGGTCAGTGCAATTTCAAATTCACCGTGTTCCATACTTAACATATGCATACTTTCAGTGATTTTTTGGTCAAGCTCTTTGGCGTAACGTTGGCGGCTTTTACTTAGTTTCTCAGCGGCTTCAATGCATTGTTGACGTAGGTTTTCAACGTTAGCAGCCATGTCTTCTAGGCGTTCATCGCTACAATCAAGGTTATCAAGTTCTTTCAGTAAATCATGGTGCTTTTGATAAAGCTCGGCTGGCATTACATAGTGTTTACGTGCCATCGACATGATTTTAGCTAAACGCTCTTCAAGATAAATTAACCGATGTGGATCCATATCTAAGTTATCAAGATAGCTACGTAGCTCTTGGCTTGCTTCTTGAACTTGAATAATCGCTTCTTCCAGCATTTGCGGAATCGCACTTAAACTGCTGTCATATTCACCAAGGTTGTTCACTTGCTGACAAGCCATTTGTAACAGTTGCAGCGCGTTACCATCATCGTTGTCATAAAGCATCGATAAGGCGGTTTGACTTGAAATAGCCAGTTCACCTGAATTTGATAGACGCTTATGTTCTTCTTCGATCTCAATGAATTCTTCTTCGCCAAGGGCTAATTCATCAAGCTCTTTAACTTGGTATTGTAAGAGTTGTTTTTGTGCTTCGTTTTCATCACGGCTTTGGGTTAAGCGTTTTAACTCGTTATGCGCTTGACGCCAGCGTTGATAAGCACTGCGAGTACGATCAATTAAGAGATGATGACCTGCATATTGATCAAGCATGTGTTGTTGATATTCAGGGCGCATTAGCTGTTGGTGTGCGTGTTGACCATGAATATTAATCAGCAGTTGTCCTAATGCTTTTTGCTGCGATGCGGGAACAGGGCTGCCATTAATAAAACCACGTGAGCGGCCTTCTTTGGTGATCACACGGCGCAAAATACACTCTTCACCATCAATGAGCTCATTATCTTCGAGCCAACGTCGAGCAGCTTGGTTATTTGCCAATAAAAATGCAGCTGAAATTTCAGCTTTATCTTCATTTGGTCGCACCATAGAGGCTTCAGCGCGATCACCTAAACATAAACCTAAGGCATCAATAGCGATAGATTTACCAGCACCGGTTTCACCTGTAATAGTGGTCATGCCGGGTTTTAGTTCAAATTGAAGAGTTTTGACAATAGCAAAATTAGAGATCGTCATATGCGCGAGCATTGTGTTCACCTGTTTAAACCAACACCTGTTTTTTCATACAGTATATACTGTATCTATAACCAGTAAAGTACTGGGGTGATAATTATTCAGATAAAATGTGACTTAGATTAACTTTTTGAGTAGTTACAAAAAACCAGCCGCTAAAATGTGCTGGTTTTGAGGGGGAAAAGTGGTACTTATTTTAAAATAGTCGACTCGACCAGCCTAATTTTCCACGTAGGACATTGTAGTAGCTGTAATTCTTAGGGTGGATCAGTTGCAGGCGATCTTCACTTTGATAAATATGAATCTCATCACCAGGGCTTACAGGAAGCGATACTTGACCATCACAACTGACTTCTAGCGTGCTGCCATTATTGGGAGATACCAGCAGTTTAATACAACGATCGCCATCGACAACTAAGGGACGAGATGACAGGGTGTGAGGAAACATTGGCACCAGTGCAATGGCATTTAAACTGGTTGATAAAATAGGACCGCCACCTGAAAGTGAATAGGCTGTTGAGCCCGTTGGGGTCGCAATAATTAAGCCATCAGAACGTTGCGAGAAAGCAAAGCAATCATCAATATAAACTTCAAACTCAATCATATGAGCAATTTTATCTGGATGTAACACTGCTTCGTTTAATGCGGCATTACGGCTTTTTATTTGCCCGTGGCGATGGACTTCAGCTTCAAGTAAAAACCGATCTTCTTTGATAAATTCGCCAGCCAATACCAGAGCGAGTTGCTGCTTAAAATCTTCGGGATCAAGATCGGTAAGGAAACCAAGATTGCCACGGTTAACGCCAATCACCGAAATATCAAACCGTGATAAAACGCGAGCAGCACCAAGCATATTGCCGTCACCACCAACAACAACAGCAAGATCTGCTTTATCACCAATAGTGAGCAAATCACAAAAACAATGCTCAGGTACGTCAATATCGTTGGCTAATCGATGGTCGACTAACACGTTATAGCCTTGCGCGGTTAACCACTCATACAGGCTAGCGTGCGTCTGTAATGCCTCGGGATTACGTGGTTTGCCAATTAACGCGATAGTATCAAAAATACGCTTCATGTCCCTGTTCCGACAAATGATGGTGGGTCAGTATAGCCTTAGAAAAAACAACTTGTCGTGGTTTGTTATCAATATTGGCTTGAATCATTGAACTTCATCCCCATAATATGCTCAAGACTATTTTAAAAGTAGTGCTTATCCAATGAGGCTACTGAGTGAATAAAACCCTTTTATCTTGGCGGAGAACCAACGCATGACTAACAAAAACCATAATGTACAGGATGAGCAGCTAAACGATGCAGTTGAAGCTGTTGAAGTCGAAGCTGTCGAGGGTGAGTTTGTTGAATCTGAGCAAGAGTTATATGTAGCTCGTATCGCAGAACTTGAAGCTGCTTTATTAGCAAAAGATGCAGAAGTTAATGAAGTAAAAGATGCGGCATTACGCGCGCGTGCTGAAGGCGAGAATGTTCGTCGTCGTTCTGAGCAAGAAATTGATAAAGCACGTAAATACGCATTAAACAAATTTGCTGAAGAATTATTGCCAGTTATTGATAACCTTGAGCGCGCTATTGAAATGGCCGACAAGAATAACGAAGCAACTAAAGCAATGATGGAAGGTGTTGAATTGACATTGATGACAATGACAACAACCGTTGGTAAATTTGGTCTAAAAGTGATTGATCCACAAGGTGAAGCTTTTAACCCTGAGTTCCATCAAGCAATGGCAATGCAAGAAAGTGCTGATTTTGCACCTAATACAGTAATGGCTGTAATGCAAAAAGGTTACGAGCTAAATGGCCGTGTGATCCGTCCAGCAATGGTAATGGTATCAAAAGCCGCTGCGGGTAACGTGAATACTCAAGCGTAATTTACAGCGAATGATTCAAGACTTACTTGATAATGACGCAAAATAAGACCCACTTTGGTGGGTTTTTTTATTTTTTTGCATTTTTTTTGGGATCGCCCCTTGAAAAGTAATCTGGCGACCTTATCTAGTAGTCATAAGACATTAAATGTATTTGTCACGGGTTTATCCCGAACCGCTAACCCATTTGATATATGGGTGTAGTTAAGAACATATAACGAATTTCGGAGATTGTCTGATGGGTAAGATCATTGGTATTGACTTAGGTACAACTAACTCTTGTGTAGCAGTACTTGACGGCGACAAGCCACGTGTAATTGAGAACGCAGAAGGCGAGCGTACAACAGCATCAGTTGTTGCATACACGCAAGATGGTGAAACACTAGTTGGTCAACCTGCAAAACGTCAGGCGGTAACTAACCCTGAAAACACATTATTCGCTATCAAGCGTCTAATTGGTCGTCGTTTTGAAGACGAAGAAGTTCAGCGTGATATCGAAATCATGCCTTACAAAATTGTTAAGGCTGATAACGGTGATGCATGGGTAGAAGCGAAAGGCCAAAAAATGGCTGCTCCTCAAGTATCTGCTGAAATCCTAAAGAAAATGAAGAAAACTGCAGAAGACTTCCTGGGCGAACCAGTAACTGGCGCAGTTATCACAGTACCTGCATACTTTAACGATGCACAGCGTCAAGCAACAAAAGATGCTGGCCGTATCGCAGGTCTAGATGTTAAACGTATCATCAACGAGCCAACTGCAGCTGCTCTAGCTTACGGTCTTGATAAGACTGGCGGCGACCGCACTATCGCTGTTTACGACCTTGGTGGCGGTACTTTTGATATCTCAATCATCGAAATCGATGAAGTTGAAGGCGAGAAAACATTTGAAGTTCTAGCAACTAATGGTGATACACACCTTGGTGGTGAAGACTTCGATACACGTCTAATCAACTACTTAGCAGACGAGTTCAAAAAAGAGCAAGGTATCGATCTTAAGCACGATCCTCTTGCAATGCAGCGTCTAAAAGAAGCAGCAGAGAAAGCGAAAATCGAACTATCTTCTGCACAGCAAACTGATGTTAACCTACCTTACATCACAGCTGACGCGACTGGTCCTAAGCACATGAACATCAAAGTGACTCGTGCGAAACTAGAATCTCTAGTAGAAGATCTAGTACAACGTACTCTTGAGCCACTAAAAGTAGCTATCTCAGATGCTGGTCTATCTGTTAGCGACATCAACGACATTATCCTTGTTGGTGGTCAAACTCGTATGCCAATGGTTCAGGCTAAAGTAACTGAATTCTTCGGTAAAGAGCCACGTAAAGACGTTAACCCTGATGAAGCTGTTGCTGTAGGTGCTGCTGTTCAAGGTGGTGTACTTGCTGGTGATGTTAAAGACGTGCTACTTCTAGACGTTACTCCACTATCTCTTGGTATTGAAACCATGGGTGGCGTAATGACTAAGCTTATCGAGAAGAATACAACTATCCCAACAAAAGCGAACCAAGTGTTCTCTACTGCTGAAGATAACCAAAGCGCGGTAACTATCCACGTTATTCAAGGTGAGCGTAAGCAAGCAAGCTTCAACAAATCTCTAGGTCAATTTAACCTAGAAGGTATTCAAGCTGCACCACGTGGTATGCCTCAAATCGAAGTAACGTTTGACCTAGATGCCGATGGTATCCTAAACGTTTCTGCGAAAGACAAGACTACAGGTAAAGAGCAGAAGATCACTATCCAAGCGTCTGGTGGTCTAAGCGATGCTGACATCGAGAAGATGGTTCAAGAAGCTGAAGCTAACAAAGAAGCAGATAAGAAGTTTGAAGAGCTAGTAACTGCTCGTAACCAAGCTGACCAACTTGTTCACGGTACTCGTAAGCAAATTGAAGAAGCTGGTGAAGCACTTCCTGCTGATGAGAAAGCAAAAATCGAAGCTGCTGTTGCTGAACTAGAAGAAGCACGCAAAGGCGAAGATAAAGAAGCAATCGACGCGAAAGTACAAGCGGTTGTTGCTGCATCTCAAAAGCTAATGGAAATCGCTCAACAAAAAGCGCAAGCACAACAAGCTGATGGCGCAACTGGCGAGCAACAAGCTAAGCAAGACGACGACGTTGTTGATGCTGAGTTTGAAGAAGTTAAAGACAACAAATAAGACGTTATTAATATCTATTAATTAACATCTTGTTTAAATTACGGGCGTTTGAGGTTACTCTAACGCCCGTAACTATATCTAGCTAGGTGACAATCAAGTTATGTCGAAACGTGATTTATACGAAGTGTTAAGTGTGGCTCGTGACGCAAGTGAGCGTGACATTAAAAAAGCTTATAAGCGCTTAGCAATGAAGTTCCACCCCGACCGTAACCAGGGTGATGCGGAATCTGCTGAGAAATTCAAAGAAGTGAAGTACGCTTATGAAATTCTAACAGACGACCAAAAGCGCGCTGCTTACGATCAATACGGCCATGCAGCCTTTGAACAAGGTGGTATGGGCGGTGGCGGCGGCGGCTTCGGCGGCGGTGCAGACTTCAGTGACATCTTTGGTGATGTGTTTGGTGATATCTTTGGTGGTGGCGGTGGCCGTCGTCAACAACGCGCACAGCGTGGTTCAGATCTTCGCTACAACATGGAACTAACGTTGGAAGAAGCTGTTCGCGGTTGTTCGAAAGAAATCCGTGTACCAACATTAGTTGGTTGTGATTGCTGTGACGGTTCAGGCGCTAAAAAAGGTTCATCTGCAACAACATGTGGTACCTGTCATGGTGCTGGACAAGTGCAGATGCGTCAGGGCTTCTTTGCGGTTCAGCAAACATGTCCACACTGTCATGGTCGTGGCCAAATTATCAAAGATCCATGTGACAAGTGTCATGGCGAAGGCCGTGTAGAAGAAACTAAAACGCTTTCAGTTAAGATTCCAGCAGGTGTCGATACTGGCGATCGTATTCGCTTAAGTGGCGAAGGCGAAGCTGGAGAACAAGGCGCACCAGCGGGTGACTTGTACGTTCAAGTACATGTTAAAGATCACCACATTTTCCAGCGTGACGGTAATAATCTACATTGTGAAGTACCTGTAAGTTTCACTATGGCAGCATTAGGTGGTGAAGTTGAAGTACCAACCCTTGATGGCCGTGTAAGCTTAAAAGTACCGGCTGAAATGCAAACGGGCCGTATGTTCCGTATGCGTGGTAAAGGTGTTGATTCGGTTCGTGGTGGTTTACGCGGTGATCTTATCTGTAAATTGGTGGTTGAAACGCCAGTACATTTAAGCAAGCGTCAAAAAGAACTATTGCAAGAACTGGAAGAAACATTTGGTGGTAAAGATGCGAGTAAGCACAAGCCAAAATCAGAAGGTTTCTTTAACGGTGTAAAGAAGTTTTTCGACGATTTAACCAACTAATTCGTCGTAAACAAGAATAAATAAAAACCGCTATTAGTGAATGCTAATAGCGGTTTTTTTATACTAAGAATATCCGTCATCTCGGAAGAGAGGCACGAGCTATTCGTGATCTACTTATCACGCGTTTGAGCATAAAAGAACCAGAGAAAATATTACCAGCAACCTTTAGGCAAGCCTCTACTTGTTTGATCTAAAATTAGATCTTTGCATTCATCATTACTCTGTAACGGTTTAGCCTTTGCTGTTATAGAATAACCCGCAGTTTTTTTCTCTAATTCCAACGTATAACGCTCGTTATCAGTATCGCAAAAAGAACAACTACCACCACTGACAATAGTAAAATCATAAGCACTGTTTTGGGTATAACTTTCTTCTAGCGCTAATTGAATTTTAATCAGATCTCCCATCGCTTGAGTACGATGACCCTTCAATACATGCGATTGATATGAAGGATAAGCAATGGCTGTTAATACTCCAATAACTGCCACTGCAATCAACATTTCGATCAGCGTCACGCCTTTTTGTTTAATCATCTTCCGTAATCTCTTAAATATTCGAGTTGTCTCGATAACTGGTTGATATCCTTATTCTGCTATTTTGCGGTGGTGATAAACTCTGAATCAAGTTGTTCTTAGGGATCAGAATAACGTTAATAGGGATTTGGGGAATGGTTCGCGAAATTACCACGCATTTTCATCACATACATCACAATGGTGACCGTCAGCGGGGATTTACTCTGTTGGAATTGGTGTTCACGGTAGTGATCATCGGCATTGTTGCGGCAATGGCAGCCCCAAGTTTTAGTGGCCTCATTGAATCGAATAAAGTTAAACGCTTGGCGACAGAAATAGAATGGTTATTAGTGCAAGCCAAATCAGAAGCGGTGATGCGCGGGGAAAATGTTCAGGTAGTGATAAGTGCTGCAACACCTACATGGTTGATAACATCGAGTACAGTGTCTAGTGGGGTTACGTTAGCAGAAGTCTCCAGTGCTAATTTTTCAAATATTGAATTAGATAAAACATTTACATCACCAAAATTGGTATTTGATAAACTGAATGGTAAACCTAATTTAGCTGGTGGATATCAATTTAATATACCAACAAAAGATAAAGTAAAAGTAATTGTAAATACAATGACTGGACGTATTTATTCTTGTGGTGTTGATGGAGTAGTTTATGGCTATAAAAAATGCTATCCATAATAAAGGTTTTTCATTAATTGAATTACTTATTGCTTCATCCGTAGGGCTTATTGCGATAGGTGTTGTTGGATCGGTTTTTTTATCGGGGTACAAATCAGCAAATCAACGTTCTTTAGAATTATTACTACAACAAGATGTAAATGATGCATTGTCATTATTAAAGCACGATATTTTAAGAGCAGGCTATCAATCTGGTGCATCCTCTAGTTATATAATTAGTGGTGCAACAGATATTGTGACTTTAAGTTTATTAAGTTCTGGTGAGCAATGTATAAGTTATGCTTATCATGATGGTACTGTTCAACATTTACGATCTTTCTATAGCCAGTATGGAAAAGATTCATCTACGGCTTCTGTTAAAACATTAAATTTTTATACAACAACGTCTGCAGGAGTAAATATATCTGGCACTTGTAAAAATGGCCAGTCAGCACTTGATCAAAACCAGATAGAAGTTAAGGAATTTAGTATTGTTGAACGGGCTTTATCTTCGGCTAGTGCAACCAGTAAATTACTTACTATTAAATTAGCTGCCAGCTTACGTGCTAATCCATCAATTAGTACCGCGAAGTCGATTCAGATTAAGACAAGGAATTGGCAATGATGAACAAACATCAACAGTCAGGGATGACGACACTATTAATTACCAGTATGTTATTAATAGTGGCGCTGTTATTTTCATTAGCTTCATATAAAAATTTATTTTATCAAATTAAGCGTACTCAAAATGAAGTATTAGCGAGACAAGCACACTGGGCTGCTGAAGGTGGGTTGGAGTGTGGGTTTGCTGAGTATCAGAAAAATAAAAATAACTTTACTGGTTTTGATGAATGTAATACTACCGAATTAGAGTTAACACTGACTTCTGTAACATCTACAGAGTTTAAATTAGAAAGTAAAATAATAAATTTACTACCTTTTAAAAAAATAACAAAAACGATTGAACTTGGAGGGGGAGGAGTAATTAGTACGTTAGAAACTAGTGCATCTGTAGAATTAAAAGGATCTCAGCATTTTGTACCAAATAGTACAGAAGATACAAATAGTAATGATGAATATTTGTGTAAAACAATAACATCTGGTGGTGTTGTGTCGTTTGAATATACCTCTGGTAATGATGACCACTTTTTAACGACGGATTCAAGTACTAGTAGTCATGCGGGAGGACCTTTAGCTGCTGTTGGGTTTAATTGTGCTTCTGATTATCGATCTAATTTATTTGATGTAAACCATCCACCAAGTTATGGAACAACATCAGTAAAAGGTAAAGATATTGTTGAAAATGCTACTTTAGATATATTTAAATCTATTTTTGGGAAAGATATTTCTGAATACAGTCAAGTCATGACGGAAATAGAGAGTGATTCTAAAGGAATTATTATTGGTAAAGATACTTCCGAACGGACTTCTGGTGGGTGGGTTAAAAATTGTAATACATTAATTAAAAATTCTTATGCAGCAGGAAAGAGAAGAATATGGGTTCATGGCAGTTGTGCATTAGATGGTAATCCTTTTGGAAGTGCTATTGAAAGTAGTGCTGATAATTCAGTTCAATTAATATTTTTTAACGGACTCGTTTTAATGGAGGCAGTATCTCATATTAATGGTCTTATTTATCAATATGTTTCTGATAGTTTTAATGTTAGAAATGGTTGGATAGATTTATTTGATAACCCAACTCTGATTGGTGTTATTCCTGGAGGATTTCAAGAACATAATGTAACAGCTGGAGAATATGATAAAAGTGTAATCAATGTCCGTGGCTCTGTATATATAGATGGAGGAATAGGAATTGACGCACCTAATAAAATAGTAAATATCGATGGCTCAATAATTCCGTCCTATAACAAAGGGAAAAGTAGTAAATATATTGATAGTTTATCTTGGCAGCAAGGATCTTGGCATGACTTCTAATCTTAAAATAATAAAAGGCTTTGGCTTATTAGAAGTGGTGATTGCCCTTGGGGTACTTTCTGTTGGCGTATTAGGTTTAGTTAAGATGCAGGCCTATATGGAACTAAAAGCAGAAAACGCATTAAAGACTCTAGATGCACTTCATATAGCAGAAGCGCAGATGGAGTATTACCAAACTCGCGCTAGTCATGTTAGTGGGGCAACAGGGTTGATTTCTTTTGTAAGCATGGCTGAATCTACTTATTGTTTGCAATCGATGGTGAGCGGTAGTGGTTACACGCTGACTTGTGATGCCAAGACCTTATCGTTATCAGATGCACTGCGAACTATTAATGTTAGTGTCAGTTGGGCCGATCGCCGTGGTGTCTCGCAGGCGGTATCTCTCAAAACCGCGATTTCTAAATACAGTGAATTTGATTAAACAACGGCTATCATCGCTAAAAAGACACAATTTAAACCAAATCAAATCGTTTTGAATAAAAAGTGTTCAAACGATTTTTTTTTATCAAAAAACTATTGTCAGCTAATAAAATCTCCCTATAATGCGACCTCACTGATACGGACAACGGCGCAAGCGGTTACCGAAGTCAGTATGTTCTTTAACAATTTGACCATGCAATCTGTGTGGGCACTCGTTGAATAGTTAAGTCGAAAGATTTATCAATGAACTGAGTGACCTAGAGCTAGAAATAGTTTGATTGCTTTTTTGTTTTACTTTTTTATAAAAAGTAAAAATAAGAAAGCGGCACAGTCAATTCATTACCATTCTGTTCCTCTTTGTAGAAACAGAAGC
>NZ_JAYXUH010000028.1:0-20802 GCF_036040035.1 Photobacterium sp. S4TG1 | reverse complement strand
AGTCGAACTGGTGACCTACTGATTACAAGTCAGTTGCTCTACCTACTGAGCTAAGTCGGCACATAAATTCTGTAATCTCTCCGCTCTATTGAGCCAAGAAATAAATAGTGGCTCCCTCTACTGGACTTGAACCAGTGACATACGGATTAACAGTCCGGCGTTCTACCAACTGAACTAAGAGGGAACAGATTTTGTCGTTGCTTGACACCAAACTTCAAAAAAGAAGAAATGGTGCCTCGAGGCGGAATCGAACCACCGACACGAGGATTTTCAATCCTCTGCTCTACCGACTGAGCTATCGAGGCAACGGGGCGCTATTAAAAGGGTTTTGAGCCTTTTCGTCAACCCTTTTTTTAATAAAAAATGATTATTATGTTTGAATGTTGGCTTTTTGTTCGTTGTGATGTGATTTTTTACATTTTCAATGCTTTCCGCCGTTTGAATGACGGCGGAATATCTATTTGATTTGAATATTATTTTTCAGGTGGCGTATAACCATCAATCACCACATCTTTACCTTCAAACAAAAAATTCACCATTTCTGTCTCAAGTAATTGACGATGTTCAGGATTCATCATATTCAATTTTTTTTCATTGATTAGCATAGTTTGTTTTGCTTGCCATTGTGCCCATGCTTGCTTTGATACCGTATCAAAAATGCGTTGGCCAAGTTCACCTGGGTATAATTGAAAATCTAGACCTTCAGCTTCTTGCTGTAGACGGACACAAAAAACAGTACGGCTCATGGAATATTCCTTATGCATTCATTATTAAATTACAGCGAGATGGCTGTATCTATAATTGCTGTATTTATAGCAATAGTTATACCAGACTCGGCCAGTAGCGGCTAGGGTCGAGATAGGAATAACAACCGTGTAATCAGTGTGGATTACACGGTTTTCTAGGTGTGCATGGTTTAGTGAGTGTCTAGCATCGCTAAGGTGATCGCTACGGAATTATCAGCGGTTATTTGTTTTAGTTTAGGGTAATCAAAGTGTGCTGATCCATCTGCTTTGTCTGAAATAGTACGAATAACAACAAACGGTTTATTAAACATAAAGGCAACTTGCGCTACCGCAGCCCCTTCCATTTCAATAGCCATTGCATTGAATTCATTATGAATAAACTTTACTTTTTGTTTGTCTGCAATGAATTGATCACCTGTTGCAATAATCCCTTGAAACACTTTTTGATTATCAAGAACCCGTTGTGCTGCCGCAAATGCTTGAGCGGTTAATTGTGGATCTGCATAAAAATAGCGATCATCAAATCCGTCCATATGACCGGGTTTATTGCCAAAAACGGTTAAATCGACATCATGTTGTACCAATGCGGTTGAAACCACAACATCGGTTGGTGATAGTTGAGATGCTGCCGCGCCGGCAATACCAGTAAAGATTAATTTATCAACTTTAAACTCACGTATTAACGTAGTGGTGGTAACGGCAGCATTGACTTTTCCGACACCAGAACGAGTGACAACAACCGAATGTTTACCGATTTTTCCTTGATAATACAGATGTTGACCAATAGTAACGGTGTGCTTGTTTTTAATATGTGGCAGTAAATTGGTAATTTCAGCATCCATAGCACCAACGATAGCAATCGTTTGCGCAGCGGATGCGAAAAAAGAACAACTTGTTAGAATAGTGGCGAAGAAGTAGCTTAATTTTTTCATAATAGAATGGATTAATAATAGGTTAGGGGGTAAAGATAGTAACTAGTTACATTGTAAAATGACATTATAAAGAGCAGCTTATGCCATTAAAAATGTAACTAGTGATAAATTTATTTATAGCTAAAGGTATAACAACCCATCAAGGATCTTTTGCACTGGCGCAGCAAGGCCTATTTTAGCGGGATCATGGAGATCATACCATTGCCCTTGGCGTTCATGGACCACATTTGGCATTTGATTTAAGTTAAATAAGACGGGCACTATATCAAGGTGATAATGACTAAATGTGTGTCTAAATGCGATTAACTGTTGTTGACTGGCGATCAGTGTTTGCGGCTGACCTAATTGCTGCAATAACAGATTATTTAGATCGTCGCTGTCATGTTGTGGAAAGCACCATAAGCCGCCCCAAATTCCCACTTGTGGACGTTGTTCTAGCCACACCTTGTCGCCATAACGTAAAATCGCAAACCAAGTTTGTTTTTCTGGCATCTCTTTTTTAGGTTTCTTTCCCGGAAATTCTGTCTGACGCTGTTGGGCTTTTGCAATACATTGAGCTTCAATGGGGCATAAATCGCATTTAGGTTTGCTACGAGTACAAATCATAGCGCCCATATCCATCATTGCTTGGTTGTAGCGTTCAACACCAATTGCTGGCGTATTTTCAATTGCTATGTCCCACAATGCATTTTCAACGTTTTTTTTCCCTGGCCAACCTTCAATCGCATAACAACGCGCTAAAGTACGCTTAACGTTGCCATCTAAAATAGGATGATGCTGTTTTAATGATAGCGATAACACTGCGCCTGCGGTTGAACGACCTATTCCTGGTAGGGCTTCAACCGCCTCAATCGTTGTTGGAAATTCGCCATTATGTTGCGTGACAATTAATTGGGCTGCTTTGTGAAGATTACGTGCACGAGCGTAATAGCCAAGGCCAGTCCATAGATGAAGTACTTCGTCTTGTTCCGCTGCCGCTAAATCTGCCACTGTTGGAAAACGCGCCATAAAACGCTCGAAATAAGGGATCACCGTTGCAACTTGGGTTTGTTGCAACATGATTTCAGATAGCCATACTTTGTAGGGGGTCTTTTGATGTTGCCATGGAAGGGTTTTTCGACCGAATTTATCATACCACGCTAGAATAGCGTCGGAAAAAGCTGTACTCACGGTGAACTCACTTTACTTAATGGGCTTAAAAAATGCCATGTTGCGCTTTATTATGGAATGAGCTTGCGGAAAATTGGAGTCCGTGGATACGATCCCTTATACTGCAAGTCATCAATGTTATGGCGTCTATAATGACGTTATTGACTAAGATTGCATCATAAACTGGCGATTGTCACACTTGATAGACTTGAATTGAGCCTATAAGTTTGGATAATGCCGTTCCGTTTCTTTTTTTGTTTGGATAGTTAGCATGAGCGAAGTTTCAAAAAAGTCAGGTGACGTAACTCTGACTGAATTTACCGATGAAGGCAAAATGGTTCGTAAGATCCGTAGTTTTGTTCGTCGTGAAGGCCGTTTAACCAAGGGTCAAGAACATGCGATGGAAAAAAACTGGCCAGCCATGGGTATTGATTTCGCCACTGAAATGCTTGACTGGACACAAGTCTTTAACCGTGAAGCGCCAGTTGTGTTAGAAATTGGCTTTGGCATGGGTGCATCATTAGTTGAAATGGCACAAGCTGCGCCAGAGAAAAACTATGTGGGTATTGAAGTTCATAGTCCAGGTGTAGGTCACTGTTTGATGGGCGCTGAAGCGGCTAATTTAACCAATTTACGCGTTATGTGTCATGACGGTGTGGAAGTGTTTGAACACATGATCCCTGATGGCAGCCTTGATATGGTACAGTTGTTCTTCCCTGACCCATGGCATAAAGCACGTCACCATAAGCGCCGTATTGTTCAGCCTGAATTTGCTGAGATGCTACGTAAAAAGCTTAAAATTGGTGGTATTTTCCATATGGCAACAGACTGGGAAAACTACGCAGAGCATATGGTTGAAGTGATGGATGCGGCACCTGGTTACAAAAATACCGCCACTGACGGTGCTTACATTGCACGCCCAGAAGACCGTCCTTTAACCAAGTTTGAAGCACGTGGTCATCGCCTAGGTCATGGCGTGTGGGATATGAAGTACATGCGTACTGAATAATTGCAGACATTGCAGTGACTATCGATTAGGGTAGCCGTTGTTATTGCGTTATTTATTTAGAAAGCCAACTTTTGTTGGCTTTTTTGTTATTGGAGATGAAATAAATGAAGCCGACAGAGACCTTGCTCAATGGCATTTTAGATGAAGTTAGACCATTGATTGGTCAAGGGAAAGTCGCTAACTATATTCCAGCTTTAGCTGAAGTTCCTGCGAATAAATTAGGCATCGCTGTGTGTTACAACGATGGTGAAATTATTCAAGCTGGTGATAGCCAAGAAAGCTTTTCTATTCAATCAATCTCCAAAGTTTTATCACTGACATTAGCGATGGCACTCTATGAACCCGATGAATTATGGGCACGAGTAGGGAAAGAGCCTTCAGGTCAGGCATTTAATTCAATGATTCAGTTGGAATTAGAAAATGGTATTCCTCGAAATCCATTTATTAATCCAGGTGCGATTGTGATTTCAGATATGTTGTATAGCCGCTTATGTGCGCCGCAATATCGCATGCTTGAATTAGTCCGTGAATTATCCTGTAACCCACAGATTGTTTACGACAAAATTGTGGCGAATTCAGAGATGCAGCATAGCGATCGTAATGCTTCTATTGCTTATTTAATGCGTTCATTTGGTAACTTTAATAATGAAGTCATGCCTGTACTTAATAACTATTTTAGTTACTGCGCATTAAAGATGAGCTGTGTCGATTTAGCGCGCACATTTTCTTATTTAGCAAATAAAGGTCAGCCTTTAGGTGCAAAAATGCCAATTATTAGCCAAACTCAAAGTAAGCATATAAATGCATTGCTTGCGACATGTGGGTTATATGATGGCGCGGGAGAGTTTGCTTACCGCGTTGGTATGCCGGGTAAATCAGGTGTTGGTGGCGGTATTGTAGCGATTGTACCGGGTGAAATGACAATAGCTGTATGGTCGCCAGAATTGGATCAATCAGGGAATTCTCTGGTGGGTACTGCAGCATTAGAAAAGTTATCAGCACGGATTGGACGTTCTATTTTTTAGTGGGTATATATCGAAATGATATGTCGCAACCCACTTTTTCAGGGAAGCGAGTATTATTTATGAATATTAAACGATATATAAAAAATGGCTGTGGGTTATTATTTGGGTTGAGCATTAGTTCATCCGTTATGGCTGTCGAATGTCAGCCATTGTGGCAAAATAATGTCAGTTTTACAGATGAAAAATTAATACTAGAGCAAGACACACAGACCTTTACGATTAAAGATAATGGTCAGCTTTATTTTGATATTCATAAAGTAAATTTAGCCCCGCAACAAACTGAATTATTGGCTCAATATTATCAAACGATCACTACAGATTTACCGTATGTTTTATCTCATGGTCAACATATTGATACGACGCTTTGTAATTTTGCAGCACTGCGTATTGATAAAGAAAATCAAATTCGACAACAGATTCCAGCGTTGAAAAACTGGCGGAGTGTTAGTTTAGAATAAGCTCTTTATAGCGATTTTTATCATTGGTGAGTAATAACTAAAAAAGCGACTCACAGAGTGATATCGCTTTTTTATGTTTAAGTAATGCTAAGTACTTATCAGATGTGTTAATTACTCATCATCTTCAACAAATGCAGCTAATAAATCATTTAAAAATAACTTACCATGCTCGGTGATCTGCCATTGATCGCCATTATCTTGCAAATAATTTTGTTCAATTGCCCAATCGATATTAGCTTCAATAGAGGTTAACGGTAAACCCGTGCGATCAATGAAATCTTGCTTTGGACAGGCTTCTAATAATCGAAATCTGTTCATAAAGAACTCAAATGGACGTTCGCTATCCGTCACCGTATTTTGTTCGCTTAAATAGGGCTTATTTGTTTGTAAGTATCCGCGTGGATGCTTTACTTTTACTGTGCGAATAATACGGCCATCATCAAAACTGATCTTGCCATGAGCACCACAGCCAATCCCTAGGTAATCGCCAAAACGCCAATAATTTAGATTATGTTGGCATTGTTTGCCGGGCTTACTGTAACCGGAAATTTCATATTGCAGATAACCAGCGGCAGTTAACAGTGCATGACCTTGCTCAAAAATATCCCACAAATCATCGTCATCAGGCAATGTTGGCGGTTTTGAGTAATACAGAGTATTGGGCTCAATCGTAAGTTGATACCAAGACAGATGGGGGGGATCAAGAGCGATTGCTTGTTTAAGATCGCTGATCGCATCAGTGATGGATTGATCAGGTAAGCCGTGCATTAGATCAGTGTTAAAACTGTTTAATCCAGCCGATTTTGCTAATTCAATGGCTTTAATCGCTTCGTCGCGACCA
Source organism: Photobacterium sp. S4TG1 (assembly GCF_036040035.1). NCBI lineage: Bacteria > Pseudomonadati > Pseudomonadota > Gammaproteobacteria > Vibrionales > Vibrionaceae > Photobacterium > Photobacterium sp. S4TG1. The sequence goes on along the minus strand of NZ_JAYXUH010000028.1, from coordinate 14,642 downwards.
TGAATGCGACCTAAACGCTGTAATTTATTATCCTGAAAACTTTGAATACCAATTGAAATGCGATTAACACCTGCTTGGCGGTACCCTTCAAATCGTCCAGCTTCAACAGTACCTGGGTTGGCTTCCATGGTGATTTCAATATTGTCACTAAATGGAATACGGCTTTCAATCGCGGCCAGTAAGCGACCAATTTCAGCGGGCGAAATTAAACTTGGCGTACCACCACCAATAAAAATCGAATGTAGTGGCCGTTGACCATTAACTAATTGGTACGCCATCAGATCGGTTTCAAGATCGTCAATGAGCGCATCAATATAATCAAGTTCTGGCAATTCAGTTTTTAGCGCATGCGAATTAAAGTCGCAGTAGGGGCACTTTTGGACACACCAAGGAATGTGAACATATAAGCTGAGTGGTGGAGGAACAAGCATGAGTTAGCCTTTTAGTGCACTGAAAAGTTGTTGAAGTGCTTTACCACGGTGTGATAGTTGCTTTTTACGACTTGGGTCAAGTTGCGCTGAAGCACATTGATCTTCAGGTACCCAGAAAATCGGATCATAACCAAAGCCATTGTCGCCATGACGTTCAGTTAAAATACTACCTTCCCACGAGCCATGACACACAAGAGGCGTTGGATCATTTTCGTGACGCATCATCACTAAGACACAATGGAAACGCGCACTACGTTGTGCTTCTGGAACACCGTCCATTGCTGCAAGTAATTTATCAATGTTTTCGGCATCCGTTGCACCTTCACCGGCAAAACGAGCTGAATAAATACCCGGCGCACCTTGTAGGAAATCAACCTCAAGTCCTGAATCATCAGCAATCGCAGCACAACCAGTTTCTTTGGCAGCATGGCGCGCTTTGATGATCGCATTTTCAATAAACGTGGTGCCTGTTTCTGCTACTTCTGAAACATTAAAATCGCTTTGAGCGACCACATCAAATCCAAAGTCAGCAAGTAGGGAAGCCATTTCTTTTACTTTGCCTTGATTGCCTGTTGCCAGTACCAGTTTGCTCATATTGATGCCTTTTGAAAACGTTCATTCGTTAATGACCGCTATGATAGCCGTTGTGGGAATAATAACAAAGTCGAGCACTCAGCAAGGTTATGTTATGAGGGATGATTGAATATAAAAAAAGCGAACATCAGAATGATATTCGCTTTTTTAACAATAGTAACTGGCAGCAAAGCTATTGCATTAAATTAGCGATAGTTTCAGGGATCTGCTTAGGATCTTCGATACGGATTTGCTTATGGCGACCTTGAAAGCCTTTTTCCACGTGCACTAATCCTTTTGCTACTTTAAATTGCTTGGCTAAGTATTTGGCTAAATGTGCATTCGCTTTACCATCAACAGGGGGTGCTGTAATGGCAATTTTTACTTCGCCACCATGCAGACCAACTATTTGATCACGGCTGGCTTTAGGTTGAATATAAAGTCGAATAACGACATCATCACCTTGGCGAAATACAGCATTATCACTCATAACTGGAACCAAATTGGACCAATTAAATCGCCCATTAAATAGTTAGCAAACTGCAAGCCTAAGAAAATCACCAGAATACTTAAATCAAGACCACCCATTGCTGGCAGAACGCGACGAATCGGTGCCATTAGTGGTTCTGTTAGCTGGTGCATCACATATTCCATTGGGCTGCGACCTTGGCTTACCCAACTTAAAATGGCACGAATTAATAGTACCCAGAATAATAAACCGCCAGCGGCTTTTAAGAATGCTAATAGACCAAACAATAAGAACATTGGACTAAATGCTGATGCTCCACCGGTTAGCGCCAGTTGCAGTAAAACAAACTTAGCCACACACAATAGGTAACCAAAAAAGATGGTCGCCATATCAAATGAACCGACCGATGGGATCACGCGACGTAGCGGTGCCACAACCGGTTGAGTTGCTTTGACAATAAATTGTGAGAATGGGTTATAAAAATCTGCTCGTGACCATTGTAACCAAACACGTAGCAACACAATCATGATGTAAAGATCAAAGACTGTGGTAATTAAAAAAGCGAGTGAATTCATAATTAAACCTTAAAACAATTGTTCCATTTCTTGAGCACGAGCAACAGCAGCTTGCATTGCTTTAGCCACGATTTCTGTTAAATGATGCTGATTGAACGTATTAATCGCTTCTGCTGTAGTGCCACCTTTAGAAGTCACTTGCTGACGTAGTGTAGCCAGATCCGTGTCAGGATTTGCTTGCACCATTTCTGCTGCGCCTAATGCGGTTTGTTGAACGAGCAGTCGTGCTGTTTGTTCATCAAAACCTTGTGCCATCGCTTGTTGTTGAATCGCTTCCATAAACAAGAAGAAGTAAGCGGGCGCACTGCCTGCTGCTGCAATGATACCATTGATATCTGCTTCTTGTTTAACCCAGCAAATTTCCCCGACGGCTTGTAATAGCTGGCTGGCAAACTGATGATCTTGCGGCGCTAATGTTGCATCTGCATATAAACCGCTCATGCCTTTACCAATTAATGCTGGTGTGTTTGGCATTACGCGCACTAAATGCAGTTGGCTATCAAGCATAGTTACTAATCGTGCACTATTAATGCCAGCAGCAATAGAGATTACTAATTTATTACTGAAATCTATCGCTTGCAATGGCAAACATACTTCAGCCATTAATTGTGGTTTCACTGCCAGTACGATGACATCAGCGTGTTGCGCTGCACGTAGGTTATCATTATCGGTATGAATACCAAAATCAGCGCTTAACGGTGCGAGACGGGTTTTGCTTGGCGCTGTTGCGGTAATTTTACTCGCGTCATAGCCACTGGTAATTAATCCAGCGATTATTGAACGGGCCATGTTACCGGCACCGATAAAGGCGATAGAACGCTGTTCCATGTAATATCCTTTGCTGTTGGTACGACGCGCAAACAAGTAGGCTGAGTCGTTGACCGTAATTGAAGATTATCGTTAAGATCTAAAAACTATTGTTAGGCTTGGCTGCCGTAATCACGCGCACCAAACAGAGCTGTACCAATTCGAACCATAGTGCTGCCAGCTGCAATTGCCGCTTCCATGTCACCACTCATGCCCATTGATAGTGTATCTAGCTGTGGATGGTGTGGCTTCAGTTGTTCTAATAAATCGGCCAGTTTTTTAAATGCAGCGAACTGACTATCATAATCGGTTTCAGGTTGTGGAATCGACATTAATCCGCGTAAAACTAATTGCGGCATGGTGGCAATTTCTGCCGCAAGTGCCATTGCTTCATCAGCATTGATACCAGATTTACTCGCTTCACCACTGGTATTTACTTGTAACAGCACATTTAATGGTGCCATGGTTGCTGGTCGTTGTTCATTTAAGCGTGTCGCTGTTTTAAGGCGATCAATTGAATGCACCCAATCAAAATGTTCAGCGATGGGACGAGTCTTATTGGACTGAATTGGACCAATAAAATGCCATACTAATTTCTCCGCTGCAGGGTGACTCGCAAAGTAATTGACTTTATCTACCCCTTCTTGAACGTAATTTTCACCAAAGGCAAAGAGCCCTGTGTCAATTGCTTGCTCGATTGCAGCAACGGGCTTGGTTTTACTTACCGCTAACAATTGCACTGAATCGATGTCTCTGCCGCAATTTTTGGTTGCGAGTGCCATCTCATTGATGACCTGTATAATATTTTGCTTAATACTGTTCATAATTGGTTCTTGAGGAAAGTTATTTATGGATATTACCGAATTACTCGATTTTAGTGTAAAGCATAACGCATCAGATCTGCACCTTTCTGCAGGCGTTCCACCAATAATAAGAGTTGATGGTGATGTGAGAAAACTCAGTTTACCTGCTTTAACGCATACTGAAGTGCATCAACTGATTTTTGATATTATGAACGATGCTCAGCGTCGAGAATATGAAGAAAAATTAGAAGTCGATTTTTCTTTTGAATTACCCGATATCGGCCGTTTCAGAGTTAACGCATTTCATCAGTCTCGTGGTGCTTCTGCTGTACTACGAACTATCCCTGTAAATATTCCTACGCTAGCATCATTGAATGTGCCTGAGGTTTTTTATGATATCGCGCAGCTTAACCGTGGCTTAGTACTGGTGACTGGTGCAACAGGCTCTGGTAAATCAACTACCATTGCTGCCTTAGTAGATTACATCAATAGCAACTATCAACGCCATATTTTGACGATTGAAGATCCGATTGAATTTGTCCATACCAGTAAAAGTTGTTTGATTAACCAACGCGAAGTACATCGTGACACACTTAGTTTCCAAAATGCCCTACGATCATCGTTACGTGAAGATCCCGATGTAATTGTTGTGGGTGAGTTGCGTGATCAAGAAACCATTAGTTTGGCATTAACGGCAGCTGAAACAGGTCACTTGGTATTAGGTACTTTGCATACTAGTTCAGCAGCTAAAACGGTTGACCGTATTATTGATGTCTTTCCTGGTAATGATAAATCGATGGTGCGCTCAATGTTGTCAGAATCATTGCGCGCCGTTGTGGCACAAAACTTATTGAAGTGTACCTCTGGTGGGCGTGTTGCTTGTCATGAGGTGATGATGGCAACCCCAGCGATTCGAAATTTAATTCGGGAAGATAAAATTGCTCAGATGTATTCAATGATTCAAACCGGTTCATCACTTGGCATGCAGACCATGGAACAAAGTGTAAAAATGCTGGTGGCACAAGGAATGGTGGAAGCCGAAGAAGGGCGTCGTATTCTTGATAGTAATCAACGTGGATTTTAAATAAATGAATAATTGCATGACGTTAGATGACATTCTTGAACAGGTTGTTATTAAAAAAGCTTCTGACTTATATATTACGGTTGATTCAGCGTGTTTATTAAAAATTGACGGTACTCTACATGATATTGGCAAGGTATTAACCCGTGATGATGTTGATAGTTTGTTTGATCAAGCGATGGATGCCAACCTCAGACAGGAGTTTATCAGTACCAAAGAAGCTAATTTTGCTTTAGTGCGTAATGAACATCGATTTCGTGTCAGTGCTTTTTGGCAACGAGAATTACCCGGAATGGTTATCCGTCGTATTGAAACTCAAATCCCTCAAATAAGTGATTTGCAGTTACCGATTGAGATGGAGCGATTAGCGTTATCAAAACGTGGTTTAGTGTTAATTGTTGGGGCAACAGGATCGGGTAAGTCAACCTCGATGGCGGCAATGACGGGTTATCGAAATCAACATCAAAGTGGGCACATTTTAACGGTTGAAGATCCGATTGAATTTGTCCATAAACATAATAAATGCATTGTGACTCAGCGTGAAGTTGGGTTGGATACTGCTAGTTATGAAGTGGCGCTAAAAAATTCATTACGTCAAGCGCCGGACATGATTTTAATCGGTGAAATTCGTACCCGTGAGACCATGGAATACGCGATGAATTTTGCGGAAACTGGCCATTTATGTATGGCAACGTTGCATGCCAATAATGCCAATCAAGCATTAGAACGTATTTTACATTTAGTGCCCAAAGAGCGACGAGATCAATTTTTATTTGATTTATCACTCAACTTAAAATGTATTTTGGCGCAGCAATTAGTAGCCGATGCTAATGGAGAGGGGCGTCACGGTGTGTATGAGTTATTGCTCAATACCCCTCGTGTCGCTGATTTGATTCGCCGTGGCGATCTGTATGAAATAAAAGATGTGATGGCAAAATCAACCGAAGCGGGAATGATGACTTTTGACCAATCATTGTATGCATTATTTAGTGAAGGAAAAATTAGTGAGCAAGATGCACTCTATTATGCTGACTCTGCAAATGATTTACGGTTAATGATTAAAGTGGGTGATCATAGTATTCAGCCGTTAAGTAGTTTATCGGGAGTAACGCTTGAAAACAGTTAAAGTCTATGATGATCCTTTTACTAAAGGAACATCATGGGAAAATTGTTAATAATTATGCTCTATACGAGTGTTTTTATTTAAGGCGTTGTTTTATAGGTTATTTATTTTAAATTCTCAACGTAAAATACAGTGGGTAAGCTTTTGGGTTTAAGTGATCAAAAAGCTGTACAAGCTGATCAAGCCAGTGATACTACAGCTTGAGAAACAAAGAGAAGTGATTTAGAAAACAGCTGTCAGCTTTGTGATGATCTTATGAGCTAAAGCTGTACCAGACAAAAAAAAGACAAGCTTCAGATGAAAGCTTGTCTTTTTTATGTTTTTAGTCAGAGATGATAGCTGCTGTTAATTAAGCGCCATATTGACGTTCAAACCAGCTTTCCAAAATGACCACGGCTGATTGTGAATCAATGTTACCTTTGCTTAATGAACGATAACCACCGCGTTCAAATAAATCTGCTTTTGCTTCTACAGTACTTAAACGTTCATCGTGTAGTTCAACCGCGTAGCCAAATCGACCATGAATACGATTCGCAAATTTCTTGGCCCGTGGTGCGATAGTTTCAAGTTCTTTACCTTCAAGATCTAATGGTAATCCCACTACGATTAAATCTGGTTGCCATTCTTTAAGGATCTTTTCAATATCATCCCAATTAGGAATGCCATCTTTGGCTTTTAAAGCTGCGAGAGGACTGGCAGTACCAGTAAGTTCTTGACCGATAGCAACACCAATACTTTTGGTGCCGTAATCAAAGCTTAATACGCTGCGAGATTGACTCATGCATGGCCTATATCTGATGATAGATTCGCGGGGGTAATACCCAATTTTGCAAGGGCTTGTTGCCAGCGCTGATCTATCGGAGTGGAAAAAATAATATCGCTATCTGCTTCAATGGTTAGCCAATTATTATTCGCTAATTCTTGCTCTAGTTGACCGACATCCCAACCCGCATAACCGAGTGCGACAATAAATTGTTGGGGTGCTTGATGAGTGCCTAGTTGCGCTAAAATATCTAAGGATGTGGTCACCGCTAGTTGGGGGGTGATAGTCGTACTAGAGCTATAATCAGCTTGGATTGTGTGTAATACAAAACCGCGATCTTCTGCGACAGGTCCGCCATTAAGTACAGGCGCTTCAATACTTATCGGGTCAATTAATGGTTGTGTACGTTCAATATTAATTTGATCAAGCATGTCGACAATTGAAATTTCAATCGGCTGATTAATGATGATACCCATTGCACCTTCATCATTATGTTCACAAACATAAATGACACTATGCTTAAAATTTGGATCTTCCATAGTGGGCATTGCCACTAGAAAATAATTGGTCAGGTTCATTTACAACACCATTAAATACACGTCAGCACCGATGATGGTGTTGATAATAAAAAGCAGCGATAAAAAATAATCGCTGCGTTCTTGGTTTGATTATGGCTGATGTTTAGCGCTTAGGTGATCTTAGTTAGCGTTAATACGGCGTTCAATCGCATCCATTAATTTACCTGTGATAGAAATATCAAATGCAGCTTCAATTTCACAAATACAGGTTGGGCTGGTTACGTTAATTTCAGTGAGTTTATCGCCAATTACATCAAGACCAACAAAGATCAAGCCTTTCTGTTTTAAAATTGGCGCAACAGTTTCTGCAATTTTACGATCAGTGTCGCTAATTGGACGCGCTTCACCACGACCGCCAGCGGCCAAGTTACCGCGAGTTTCACCTTTAGCTGGAATACGCGCAAGGCAGTATGGCATTGGTTCGCCATCAACCACTAAAATACGCTTATCACCGTTACTGATATCAGGCACGAATGTTTGTGCCATACAGTAGTTTTGACCCATTGCGGTTAGTGTTTCAATGATCACCGATACGTTAGGATCATTTTTCATTACACGGAAGATTGACGAACCACCCATGCCATCAAGCGGTTTTAGGATCACATCACCGTGTTCTTTATGGAATGCCTTTAGTTTGTCGGCACGACGAGTCACAATCGTGGTTGGCGTTAGTTCTGGGAACCATGCGGTAAATAATTTTTCATTACAATCACGTAGGCTTTGCGGTTTGTTAACGATTAATGCACCGTTATCTTCTGCGCGCTCAAGAATGTAAGTCGCATAAATGTATTCAGTATCAAACGGAGGATCTTTTCGCATTAATACCGCATCAAGATCCGCGAGTGGAATCTCTTGCTCATTATGAAATTCAAACCAATCGTTTGGATCTTTTTTTACAGTTACAGTGCGAGTACGTGCAATTGCGACACCTTGCTCTAAAGAAAGATCACTCATTTCCATGTAGTGTAATTCCCAACCACGACGTTGAGCTTCCATCATCATGGCAAAGGTCGAATCTTTTTTGATATTGATAGACTCGATAGGGTCCATCACAATACCTAGCTTGATCATTGTTTTCTCCTGATTACTCAGCCAAGATCACCAAAGCGAACTTGCAGTGCGGTAATGGCTGTCATTGCGGTAGTCTCAGTGCGTAACACACGTGGGCCTAATAAAATTTCGTCAAATTTATATTGCTCTGTCATGCTGATCTCTTCAGCTGACAAGCCACCTTCAGGACCGATCAATAACCGTACTTTGGTTACTGGGGTAGGGAGGGTGTTAATTGAATAATGCGCACGAGGGTGTAAATTTAGTTTTAAACCATCATATTCTTCAGCGCACCATTGCTCTAGCTTCATTACCGGGCGAATGGTAGGAACGACATTACGGCCACATTGTTCACAGGCTGCAATTGCGATTTTCTGCCACTGTTCCAGTTTCTTCTCAAAGCGTTCAGCATTGAGTTTAACGCCACAACGCTCTGAAATAAGTGGTGTAATTGTATTAACACCTAATTCAACCGATTTTTGAATGGTGAATTCCATTTTATCACCGCGTGAAATCACTTGGCCTAAGTGAATATCTAATGGTGACTCAATGCTATGTTCAACACGCGCTTGAATCTCAACTTCAACACTTTTTTTGCTCGCACTACTAATAACAGCGGGAAACTCTGCATTGCTGCCATCAAACAGTAATACTTGTTGCCCAACTTGCATCCGCATTACACGGCCAACATGGTTAGCCGCATCGTCGCTAAGCATAACCGTACCTTGGCTAGGTAAAGGTTGTGGGTGGTAAATTCGTGGAATTCTCATGATGCGGTCATCTGTAGTAATTGTTGGGTAATAAAAGATATTACCATGGTTGACGACAGAAGAGAGGGCAAAAATCAGTGTGGCGAGGAACGAATAATAAAAATTATTGAGGTCGTTTAAATACGACTCAAATTACGATGCTTTGAGCTGTAGCTGTTGGCGACATTTACGGCAATGGTAGCTGGCTTGGCCTCGTAGAACCTTATTATGGCGACGAATAGTGAGTGGGTATTCACTACATGGGCAGTGGTAAATATAAGTTGTTCCAGCCACTGAACTGACATTAAAGTTGTGAGTAGTTTTGGGGGGGACATTGAAAACTTCAGTCATGATTATTTGCCATTCACGGCCATGAGGACGAACGCGACCAAAGTGTTTAAACACCACTAAATGCGCGACTTCATGAGCGATAACCTCATTTAAAAATGCATCAGGGTTTTCGGCTAATAGTATTGGATTAAAGCGTAATTCCCATTTCTGTAAGTGCGCAGTACCGGCAATTTTACCACGTTGAGTAAAGTTAACCTTAGGCATGGTTAGGCGTTTATTCAAACGCTGGTTAGCATGAACAATGCAATATTCTACGTGAGTAAGCACTTGCTTTTGTAACGGAGTCATAGCCAAAAATATCCTCAGTTATTATCTATATTGGTGCAAAATAACCATAGCTGACTATACACTGCAATATAAAAAATAGCGGTTATTTTATTTTAGACATAAAAAAGGGGCGAATAATCGCCCCTTAGTATTTGATAAACTTAATTTTATTATTATTTAAGTTTAGCGAAGTCGCGTAGCGCTTCTACTTTGTCTGTTTTTTCCCAAGGGAATTCTTCGCGACCAAAGTGACCATATGCAGCCGTCTTTTTGTAGATAGGCTGAAGTAGGTTTAGCATTTCTTGTAGGCCGTATGGGCGAAGGTCGAAGTGCTGGCGAACCGCTTCAATAATAATATCTTGGTGTACTTTTTCAGTACCGAACGTTTCAATCATGATAGATGTTGGATCAGCAACACCGATAGCGTATGAAAGTTGAATTTCACAACGCTCAGCCATACCAGCGGCAACGATATTTTTCGCTACATAACGTGCTGCGTATGCTGCTGAACGGTCAACTTTTGATGGATCTTTACCCGAGAATGCACCGCCACCGTGACGTGCTGCGCCGCCGTAGGTATCAACGATAATTTTACGACCTGTTAAGCCACAGTCACCCATTGGGCCACCGATAACAAAACGACCAGTTGGGTTGATAAAGAATTTAGTATCTTTACGTAACCACTCTTGTGGTAATACTGGCTTGATGATTTCTTCCATTACCGCTTCACGTAGATCAGCTGTTGAAATTGAATCACTGTGTTGAGTTGATAATACAACCGCATCAATACCAACAATTTTACCTTGATCGTATTCAAATGTTACTTGAGATTTAGCATCAGGACGTAACCAAGGTAGGCTGCCATTCTTACGTACGTGCGCTTGACGCTGAACAAGACGGTGTGCATAAGTGATTGGTGCAGGCATGAACTCTTTGGTTTCGTTGGTTGCATAACCAAACATAATACCTTGGTCGCCAGCGCCCTGTTCTTTAGGGTCAGTCTTATCAACGCCTTGGTTGATATCTGGTGATTGCTTACCAATGGTATTTAAAACAGCGCAAGAATTAGCATCAAAGCCCATGTCTGAGTGAATATAACCGATTTCACGCACTGTTTCACGAGTGATTTCTTCGATATCAACCCAAGCTGATGTTGTTACTTCGCCACCGACCATTACCATGCCAGTTTTTACGTAAGTTTCACAAGCAACACGTGCTTTTGGATCTTGCTCTAAAATTGCATCCAAGACTGCGTCTGAAATTTGGTCTGCAATTTTATCTGGATGACCTTCTGATACCGACTCAGAAGTAAACAGATGTTTAGCCATTGATGGTCTCACTTATATTCATAAATTTGGTAGAACGGTAGCGGTAATACTGATACTGCACTGCATTCCATACGTTTATATGTATGGAGCTACCTCCGTCTAGACGTCTATAATACCCCGACCAGTTATAAAATCAACAATGTAATCTGTAAGGATTTAGCGAAAACCGGTATTGGTGAAAGAAGAAGCTTTTTATTGTTACCATTTTAAATACAAAAACTTAAATTCAGACTGATTGCATATTGTTGAATAAATTGGTTTTTTTAAAAACGAAAACGTTTGCAGTCAATGGCATCTATTTGAGACAATATTGAAGCGAAATTAAGTGATCATTAATAAAAATGGTAACTATTTGTTCGTAATTTATTATTTTATGACTATTTGGAGCAGATATGTCTTCTAGCAATGCGGTGTCTCGTAAAGAACTAGCCAATGCAATTCGTGCACTTAGTATGGATGGTGTGCAACAAGCGAACTCAGGTCATCCGGGTGCGCCGATGGGAATGGCAGATATTGCTGAAGTATTGTGGCGTGATCATTTGAATCATAATCCACAAAATCCAAACTGGGCTGATCGTGATCGCTTTGTATTATCAAACGGTCATGGTTCTATGCTGATTTATTCTCTGCTTCATTTAACAGGTTATGATTTATCGATTGATGATCTTAAAAATTTCCGTCAATTACATTCAAAAACACCTGGCCATCCAGAATATGGTTATGCGCCGGGTGTTGAGACCACGACGGGTCCTTTAGGTCAAGGTATTACCAATGCGGTGGGTATGGCATTGGCAGAAAAAGCCATGGCTGAGCAATTTAACCAGCAAGGGCATGAGATCGTTGATCACTACACCTACACCTTTATGGGCGATGGCTGCATGATGGAAGGTATCTCTCACGAAGCATGTTCATTAGCAGGCACTCTAGGTCTTGGTAAGTTAATTGCTTTTTGGGATGACAATGGTATTTCAATCGATGGTGAAGTCGAAGGTTGGTTTACCGATGACACCGCCAAGCGCTTTGAAGCTTACGGCTGGCATGTTATTTCAACCGTTGATGGCCATGATGCTGATGCGATTAATGCCGCGATTGCTGCAGCACAAGCAGAAACCACTAAACCAACCCTTATTTGTTGTCAAACCATCATTGGTTTTGGCTCGCCAAATAAAGCCGGTTCTCATGATTGTCATGGTGCGCCATTAGGTGCTGAAGAAATTGCAGCAGCGCGTGAATTCCTAGGTTGGAACCACGGCCCATTTGAAATTCCTGCCGATATTGCTGCTAATTGGAATGCCATTGAAGCGGGTAATGCGAAAGAAATCGCATGGGATCAAAAGTTTGCCGCTTATAGCGCAGCTTACCCTCAATTAGCGGCTGAATTTAGCCGTCGTATGAACGGTGACTTACCAACGAATTGGGAAGCAGAAACATCACGTATTATTGCGGATCTGCAAGCTAACCCAGCCAATATCGCATCACGTAAAGCATCACAAAATGCGCTAGAAGCGTACGGTCAGTTATTACCTGAATTTATGGGTGGTTCTGCCGATTTAGCGCCATCTAACTTAACTATGTGGTCTGGCTCTAAATCACTGACACCGACAGATGCATCGGGTAACTACATTCATTACGGTGTGCGTGAATTTGGTATGACAGCCATCATTAACGGTATTGCATTACACGGTGGCTTTGTTCCTTATGGTGCAACTTTCTTAATGTTTATGGAATACGCACGTAATGCACTGCGTATGGCAGCATTGATGAAGGTGCAAAATATTCAGGTATACACTCACGATTCGATTGGTTTGGGTGAAGATGGTCCAACGCACCAGCCAGTAGAGCAAGTCGCATCACTGCGTTTAACCCCGAACATGAGTACATGGCGTCCTTGTGATCAGGTTGAATCAGCGGTTGCTTGGAAATATGCGATTGAACGTAAAGATGGTCCAACAGCGTTGATTTTCTCTCGTCAAAACCTTGATCAGCAGGATCGTAACGTTGAGCAAGTCGCGAATATCACTAAAGGTGGCTACATTCTTAAAGATTGTGCCGCTACACCTGAGCTTATTTTAATTGCAACAGGTTCTGAAGTCGGTATTGCAGCGCAAGCGTATGCAGAACTTACCGCTGCGGGTCATCAAGTACGTTTGGTTTCAATGCCTGCCACTGATTTATTTGATAAGCAAACTGCCGCTTACCGTGAAAGTGTATTACCTGCAAATGTGACTGCACGTATCGCGATTGAAGCGGGTATTGCGGATTACTGGTACAAATATGTTGGCTTGAACGGTCGCATTATTGGCATGACAACCTTTGGTGAGTCAGCGCCAGCTGATGAGTTATTTAACATGTTCGGCTTTACTGTTGAAAACATTGTTAATAATGCTAATGCGTTATTAGGGTAAGTTTTCCCTATTAACCACCATTTTTAAAGACCGCTAATTGCGGTCTTTTTTATGCCGATAATTTCGATTAAACATTATAAATAGAGTGGAAATATAATAGTGTTTCACATTATTAAAACTAATTTGAAATGGCTGTTTTTATCACTTTCAAAGTCCAATGAAATACCTATAATTAGCCTCATCGAAACACGACCGCAAGCCTTATAGAGTCAATGGTTAGGCTATGGTTGTACTATTAAAAAAGCTTAGTTTATTGAGGAAAAAGAAATGACTGGTATCGTTAATAAAATTATTGCACTTTACACGCCTGTATTCGCTCCTATGTATAAAAGCGGCAACATGACTAAGTAAAGTTAGCGTTAAGGTTTTTCCTTAACCTTTCAACATCTTTCTAAGAAGGCTTTGAACTTATTGTTCAAAGCCTTTTTTACGTTAGAGCCTAATATTGATGTTTTGATTTAATCACATTTGCCATAAAAAACCACACAGGCTCAAAACCATACCTTTTGGTTATATTTCAATATTTACTCATGCCGTTAACGTTGTATTTTGCTGACGTTTGTCAATTTTCACGTTTTTGGATTATTTCTCTTTTCTTTCTTTTGATTATGATTAAAATAAACTCACAAGTTTACTTTTTAGAGTGTTGTGATGAAAAAAGCTATTTTAGGATTACTACTTGGTTTAGCCGCGATGACTTCTCTACCTAGCCATGCTGATGATTGGGGTAACTGGGGCGCGACTAAAAAAGGCCGTGTTGAGAGTGCTCGAATTTGTGGTAAGAATGGCTATATCTTCAAAGTTCGTGATAGTTTTTATGTTGCAAAATATCAATCGGGTAAGCGTTTCGCCGTTGGTGTTCCGGTAAAAGCACGTTTTGGCAAAAATAAGTGGCTACGTGTTGAAGGGCTTAAAAATGACGGTAATTACCTTGTTAAGCGTAAGTACTACAGCCTTGCTAAAGCAAAAGCGAGCGCATGTGGTTTAACGTGGTAAGTCATCTTGGATGATATGAATTATAGAAAGGTCGCTCAGGCGACCTTTTTTATACCTGAATATTATTGAGTGGTCGCTAGGTAGATATTCAAATGCGGCCGGTGGTGATGATGTTAGCTGGGTAGAAAAGCTGATTTTTGTATAGGTGGCTACCAAATAGCGTTCAAATGAAGAATTTGGAATTAAGTAACACTAATAACAATATAATAACGTTAGTTTTAGCCTGATTTAGCTTAACAAAACCTTTTAAAATGCCGATTTGGGGAGTGTTTTTGTATGAACGGTGATCCGGT
>NZ_JAYXUH010000027.1:0-21310 GCF_036040035.1 Photobacterium sp. S4TG1 | reverse complement strand
GCTATCAAACTGCGCTATTCACCGACTTAATTCTTTTCGAGAAGCGTTATTAACTAACATATTCTCTGATAATAATGGTTGTATAAACCACTACTTTTTAAATAGTGGTCGGTGAAGAGGGATTCGAACCCCCGACCCTCTGGTCCCAAACCAGATGCGCTACCAAACTGCGCTATTCACCGACTAATTCTTTTTTAGAAACGCTGCTAGAAGGGTCAACCCTCTGGTCCGCTATTCCTAACATCAGAGATGCGCTATCAAACTGCGCTATTCACCGACATTTCAACGCGCTGTGCGTCGTTGAGGTCGCTTATAATACTCGCCATTTTTATTTTAGCAACCCCTATACGGTATTTTTTTTGTAACTAAAATATATGCGCATTAAACCAGCAATTTTAAAGGGCAACGGTAACTTATTCTGTATGAAATACAATCAACTACCCATTTTTACTGTAATTCTGAAACCTTAATGATAAATATCATTACACGATATAGTTGATATTAGGTGAATTTCAGAGCTTAAACCCTTAAATATCTACCTTTATCTTTCTTAATATATTCACTTTTGTTTCAATTAAGCACAGGTATACTAAAATTATTGCTTAATTATAGTGAGCCTATTATGTCTAATAATGAATTAGATCTCTTTAAAGAGATGATGGCCGACGTAGCGCCGATAAAACAAGATACTGTTTTGATCCAACAAAAATACCAAATATCTGAATCTCAACTCGCTCGACGTCTTGCGGCACAAACATTGGCAAACGGTAATATTGATTATCTCTCTCTTGATAACGCCAATATGGTCAAACCTGATGACATGATTGAGTTTAAACGAGATGGCGTCCAATTAGCTGTATTTAAGAAAATGCGACAAGGAAAATATGATATTCATGCTCGTTTAGATCTTCATAAAAAGACCTTATCTCAAGCTCGTGATGAAGTTCTGGCTTTTTTAAAACAATCCCAACGTTTAGATATTCGCACCGTTATGATTGTTCATGGAAAAGGAGAACGAAGTAACCCTCCTGCATTAATGAAAAGTTTTGTCACTACATGGCTAGAACAAATTTCGGATGTACTTTGTTTTCATTCGGCACTACGTCAGCATGGTGGAACGGGAGCGCTCTACGTTATGATCAAAAAAAGTGCAGAAAAGAAACAACAAACTCGAGATCGACATTTAAACCATCGTGATGCTTAATAACACACAAGCAAAACAACTAACAACTAACAACTAACACATTGATAATGTTTAAAAGACGCTATTAAGCAAATGGTAAGATAAATATATCCTAGGGTTAAATTGTTTTGAATTTATTTATCACACAATTTAAGTAAAGTCGCCGCCCTAGGAGATTTATTCATGAATTCAGAAATACGCCCAATGCTGTTAATGCTAGTATCTACCTTTAGCTTATCAGTAACAGGATTGTTAGCTAAATGGCTAACCCACAGCTTTGACCCTGCATGGCTATGCTTTTTTCGTCTTTTATTCCCAGCCATTCTAGCTTTCTGGTTAATGATGATCACCCAATGGTCACAACCCAATAAACAAGCCTGGAGTGGTTTAATTGTACGTGGTATCTGTATTACAGGTAGCCAACTTTGTTTCCTTGCATCAATTAAACACCTTAGTCTTGTTGAAGCCGTTGTTTTATTTGGTACCAGTCCTTTATTTGTTCCAATTTTAGAACGTATCTTTTTTAAAACACCGATCAAGCGCCTAATTATTCTTAATTTAGCTATTACCTTTACAGGATTACTGTTCATTGCGGGTAATCTTGAACAGATGAAGTTTGGTGGTAGTTTATTATTAGGTTTAGCCGGCGGTATTTTTAATGCTGGCTCACAAGTTGCAATGTATCGTTCAAGTAAGAGTAATCTAACGCCTTTAGGTGTAAGTGCTTGGAGCTTTATTGTTGCTTCAATCTGTTTATTGCCATTTTTAATGCTATCTCCAATGACAACGGCTGTGGAGTGGCACACACTAACGGGCTGGCAACATCCTTTATTGTTACTATTGCTATTTATGGCGGTATGTACGGTTAATACTCAAGTATTCCGCGCTAAAGCTTATCAGCTCGCAGAATCAGGTTCGCAATTAGCACCGATTATCTTTACTAATTTAATTTTCTCAGCAATTTGGCAATTCATGTTCTTTAACCATCCAATGTCATGGAACAAAATTGTAGGTGTCAGCTTAATTATACTAGCGACGATCTTAAATACTTTTGTGCCGATTTGGTTACGTAACAAAAGATGCCAACCTAACTGCTAATATAGAAAAGCCGAACTAAGTTCGGCTATTTTTGAACAATATTTCAATAATTAAGCTAACCACACTACGCGTAATGCCAATCCTAATAGTACGATTCCAGATAACCGATCGATCATCTGAGCTTTCGTTCTTAAAATAGTGAGAACCCGAGGATAAGATAAAATACTCGCAATTAACGTATACCATAATCCATCCACCAATAGTGGCGTGGAAACAATAATCACTTTTGATGAAACTTCATTACCGACTGCGACAAATTGGCTAAACAATGCGAGAAAGAATAACGCTAATTTAGGATTAAATAACGAGATCATCACCCCATCACGCGCAGCTTCAAGCAATGAACTTGATTGTCCTTGTGCTAATTTAGCCGCAACACCGCCTTTAGAACGTAATGCATTAAATCCTAAATAAGCCAAATACCCTGCACCAGCATAACTGATACTAGTAAATAGCAATGGTGATTGATGCAAAACGACCGCTAATCCCAATAGGGTGAGTAATGCGTAACATCCCACGCCACAAGAATGAGCCCAAGCACAAACAATGCCATGCCACCGTCCACCAGAGAGGCTATGTTTGGCCACTACCGCTAAACTAGGACCAGGTGACATCGCACCTAATAAACAAACGAGTAATAAAGAAAGCCAAATACTGATAGTCATTGTTAATTTCCTTTTATCAATGAATATATCGGGATCCTTTATTACCCCAATGCGTTATTACTGGTTAGTCTTGTTTTGCGATAGTTGCAAAATGACCACTGGTTAATACGACTAAATCTCGAGCGGCCAATTCTATTTCCAAGCCACGACGTCCAGCACTGACACAAATAGTCTCAAACTGCTCGGCACTACTGTCAACAAATGTTGGTAAGCGTTTTTTCTGCCCTAAAGGACTAATACCACCCACAATATAGCCTGTCACTTTTTCGGCTAATTTAGGATCTGCCATTTCTGCTTTTTTACCACCCGCAGCTTTAGCGGCCGCCTTTAGATCTAGCATGCCAGCAACTGGTACGACGGCAACGGCCAAGTTCTTAGGATCACCATTTAATGCAAATAATAGTGTTTTAAATACTCGGTGAGGATCTAATCCTAAAATTTCAGCAGCCTCATGACCAAAGTTATTATTAGCAGGATCATGTTCATATTGGTGAACTTGAAATTCAATTTTATTTTTTTTTGCTAATTTAATTGCAGGTGTCATAACATTTTCTCTTACAACATGATTAATCAAACAGTTGTAATTAGCTCCCCTTTTTATTTCACATCAAATCCATCAAAGAAGCTAACCACATCTGTTTACCAAAAACGAACTATATACCGAGATATATTTTTTAAAAAGCATAAAAAAAACGGCGCTGAAAATTCAGCGCCGTAAAAAATGAATTTAAATAATAGTCATTACTTATTTATAAATGATCTCACCTTTTGGCGCGTATTTATTAACGTCAATTGGGCTATTATTTTGTAAAAATTCTTTTAAAACTTCTGCATCAACAAATCCAGTATTAACATAACCTGAGTGATGACTAACTTTGGGATAACCATCGCCTCCCGCAGCATTAAAACTTGGTACCGTAAAGCGGTAAGTTTTATCCATTAATACTGGTTTGCCACCAATTTTCACGTCACTCACTTTCCCTTTAGCAACCGTCATACTAATGCCATAAAATTGCGCATAAGCACCAGAATCAATAGGCTTAGTTGCGACAACATTTAAATAGTCTAGAACGTCTTTCCCTGACATATCAATATAAGACACAATATTGCCAAAGGGTTGTACTGTCAGCACATCTTTATAGGTAATATCGCCACCAGCAATAGAATCTCGTACACCACCGGAGTTCATTACCGCGAAATCAGCTTTCGCACGTTGCATGTGTGATGCTGCAATAAGGCGTCCTAAGTTAGTTTGCTTAAAACGCACCACATTACGGTCACCTTCTAACTTGCCGTTAGACTCAGCAATTTTAACCGTCAGTTGTTCTTGACCTTTTTCTTGAAATGGCGTTAAAAACGATAGTACTTCTGGATTTTGTTGAATTTCATTTTGAATAAACACCCGTTTTTGAGTGCCGTCTTCTAATTTGATTTTTTTCTTTAAATTCACAGGAATTAAATCATAACTAATCAGATTTAATTCACCATTTTGAAATTCAAAATCAGCACGCCCAACGTATTTGCCCCATTCATGAGCTTGGACTATCCATGTTCCATTTTGTTGATCAGGCGTACATTTATCACCAGGCTTAAAGTTGTTATTGGTTTTATTTGGCCCTTCCATACAAACAGGTTCTTGTGAGTGACCACCAACAATCATATCAAGATCGCCATCATCCATATAACGCGCCAGTGCAACATCACCAGGCGCATTAATACCGCGTTGACCATCTTCATAGTGACCCATATGCGTCGCAGCAATGATAACGTCTGGCTTTTCATTTTGTTCAAGCTCAGCGATCACACGCTTAGCTTCAGCTTTTGGGTCTCGAAATTCAATAGCACCGATATATTCTGGGTTACCAATTTTTGCAGTATCTTCAGTCGTTAATCCAATAACCGCGATTTTGATCCCTTGCTGTTCAAAAATCTGATATGGCTTAAATAAACGTTCACCGGTTTTTTTATCGTAAATATTAGCCGATAGCATTGGAAACTTGGCCCACTGTTGCTGCTTACGTAAGACATCAAGTGGGTTATCAAATTCATGGTTACCTAATGCCATCGCATCGTAACCTAGCATATTCATGCCTTTAAAATCCGGTTCGGCGTCTTGTAAATCTGACTCTGGTACGCCCGTATTAATATCACCACCTGAAAGCAATAATGTGGTGCCACCTTCAGCTTTTACTTCTGCACGAATATTATCTAACAACGTTTTACGTGCAGCCATTCCATACTCACCATTTTGGTTTTGCCAAAAACGACCATGGTTATCATTAGTATGCAAAATAGTAATACGATAGGTTTTATCTGCACTCCATTTTGTCGCAGTATCTGCTGCTGATGTTGCACAACCAGATAGCACAGCAAGTAGCGCTGCAGTTAATGCAGTTTTAGCAAATAGACGTTGTTTCATGTTATCCACCTTAACGATTTTAATCATCGACACCACCATTTTTGATAGTGAAATTCGACTAAAATTGATGCAAAAATAATCGTGTCATTTGATTAAATAGTAATAATAAATAACAGCTTAAAATAATTGCGCTCAGTGTAAGTGAATCGAAAACAACCATGTCTATAGCGTCACTATTTTGCAATCAAGATCACTGTTACAACATTCAAAACCAATAGTGGATCACAAACCATAAAAAAAGCTCAAACACTGCCGAGCTTTTTTAAAAAATATTGAGCAAATTTAGTCACTCATATTAGTTACTTTATATCTAAAATACTTTTTCAAATTTAGTCGCTGAACGGCGAATAAAAATAGCAACCAACGCTGAAATGGCTAAAAAGAAACAGTAGTAAGAATGAGAAACTATTTCTAAAGGTGAAAGCTTAAACACAGACCCTAATAACAAAGCTTGCGCACCGTAAGGTAACACGCCTTGAATGACACAAGAGAAGATATCCAACAGGCTAGCAGAACGACGCGCTGTTACCCCATTTTCTTGAGCTAATTCACGAGCTACACCACCAGACACAATAATTGCGACGGTATTATTTGCTGTACAACAGTTAGTTAAACTGACTAAGCTCGCAATGCCTAACTCACTTGCGCGTGAATTTTCTACAGCACTATGCTTTGAACTAAACTTACCAATCACACGGCTAATTAGTTGAGTTAAAAATGCCAAGCCACCTTGCTGACGCATAAGTTCACTCACACCACCAATCAACATTGAAAGTAAGAAGATTTCTTGCATGTTGCCAAAACCACTATAAATATCTTTACCAAATGTAGTTAAGCTATAGTCATCAATCGAGAATAAGCCAACACCACCAGCAAGTACGATACCCAAACTCAACACAACAAAAACGTTCACCCCAGAAACAGCAAGGATCAAAATGGTGATATAAGGTAAAACCTTAAGCCATTCTATAGGGTTAGCAGCAGGCAATGTCGTCACTGAGCTACTAAAAGCAAATAACACCATCGTCACAATTGCTGCAGGTAACGCTATTTTAATATTTTCACGGAACTTATCTTTCATCTGACAACCTTGAGAACGGGTTGCAGCTATCGTCGTATCTGAAATAATCGACAAGTTATCACCAAACATTGCACCACTAAGAACAACACCAGCCGTTAATGCTACATCCATTCCAGCCGCTTGAGCGATACCTAATGCCACAGGAGCTACAGCAGCAATAGTGCCCATAGACGTGCCCATTGAGGTAGCAATAAACGCTGAAATAACAAAAATACCTGGTAAAATCATACTCGCAGGCAATATAGCCATACCTAAGTTTACCGTTGCATCAACACCACCAGAAGCCTTAGCAACCGCCGCAAAAGCACCTGCTAATAAATAAATCATGCACATTGCAATAATATCGCTATGACCAACGCCACGGATAAATTGTTCTATCGCTTTATTTAATTTTTCTTTGCTCAGCAAAATAGCCACGATTACAGCAGGTAATGCCGCAACGGGTGAAGGTAATTGATAAAATGCGAAGTCGACACCTTGATAAGTAAGGTAACTACCGACACCGATAAATAAGGATAAAAAGATCCCCAATGGCAGCAATGCCAATGCTGAAGGTGTAATTACTGCTGGTTTAGTTGTGTTTGACATGCTGATAATGAATATCTATTTTAGAATTTCCCTTAGGTTAATGGGATGTGTCATCACTGTCAACATCTAGACGTCTAAACATCCATATGCGCAATAATAACGCCCCGTCAAAAACCGTCAAAAAAACATTTACGCCAATATTTTGACTATATTTCCCGTCACTAGCGCCAAAAAAAAGTCATAAAATATCAACACCTTACCCCAATTAAAATAAAATATTTAATCATAGCTGAATCAATTGTAATGCCAGTTAGAATTTGCTCTCATAGGGTATATTTTTACTCATGAGATGAACTAATGCAGTTTTCACTCAAACAAAAACTGATCATTGCTAGCGTATCTGCGGTGATAATAATGGCAACAGCATTAACATGGTTAGCTGCCAAGCAACTCGATAATGAGACTCACGCCAGTACCTCAGAGCGTGCTCATAGTATTGCCTCTACAGCAACAATAGGTATTGCCGACTGGATGAATATTCGCCGTGCAATTACACAATCATTCGATAAATATTATGATCAACCCAACAGTGTGATGTTTTTAGAGCAAGCACGTAAAAGCGGTGGTTTTGATGATATTTATTTTGGTGCCGTAGATGGCGCCATGGAGCGATCACATCCTGAACGTAATCGTGCTGACTACGATCCACGTACTCGACCTTGGTATCGCGATGCACAAACAGCGGGCAAACAAATCATTACCACCGCTTATAAAGATGCGATTACTAATGCTTTATTAGTCACGATAGCTCAGCCATTACAGGCTAAAGGCAAAATGATGGGCGTTGTAGGTGCTGATGTACTTATTGAACAATTAATCAATGATGTTATTAGTCTTGATGTTGGTGACAATGCTCTTGCCATGTTGATCAATAAACAAGATGGTACTTTTCTCGCTCACCCGAATAAGCAACTATTACTCAAACCATTGGCGCAATACAGTAACCAATTAACATTAGCCAATATTGAACAGCAGATTGCAACGAACAAATCCCAAAGCTTAACCATAAATGGCCACCAGAAAGTATTCTATTTTTCTAATGTACCGAATACGGACTGGATTTTAGCGTTAGAAATGGATCGAGCAACAGAAGAAGCCAATTACTATTCAGCGTTACAACAGTTAGTTATTACCGCAATCGTTATTACACTACTAGTGATTGCGGCCTTAACAGTATTGGTTAACTTCCTATTCCGCGATCTTAATCGAGTATCGGCGGCCTTAGCTGAAATTGCGACAGGCGAAGGTGATTTAACCCGTCGTCTTGAACCACACAGCAATGATGAAGTGGGTCAATTAGCACATAACTTCAACTTATTTGTGAGTAATCTACACAGTATGCTGACGCGTTTAAGTCTCGTATCTAGCACCTTAAACCAACAGTCACATATTACAGCTTCTCAAGCAGAAGAACGCAGTACTCGTATTCAATTTCAACAAGATGAAATTAATATGGTGGCGACGGCAATTAATGAGATGGCAGCCGCTACCCATGAAATTGCGTCAAATGCAGAAAATACTGCTCGCACCTCAGAAGAAACGGTGATTGCTTCAGGCCATGGCAGCGTCCAAGTTAACCAAAGCCAACAATCAATCGCGAGTCTTGCCCAAGAAGTAGAAACGGCAACGGGTGTGATCAGCGCATTAAACAGCCATGCACAAAGTATCAATACAATTCTTTCGACAATTCAAGGTATTGCAGAGCAAACCAATTTATTAGCCCTTAATGCGGCTATCGAAGCGGCACGCGCAGGAGAACAAGGACGAGGTTTTGCTGTTGTTGCTGATGAAGTTAGAGTATTGAGTCAACGCACCCATGCTTCAACCCAAGAAATTCAACAGATGATCGAAACACTGCAACAGACCACCAGCCAAGCGGTGGGAATCATGGATGATAGCCGTCATTTAGCAGAAACCAGTGTTGATGATGCTAATTCGGCCTCTGCAAGTTTGTCTCAAATCACAACGGCGGTGAATAACATCAGTGATATGGCAACACAAATTGCTTCTGCCGCAGAAGAACAGTCATCTGTAACATCGGAAATAACTCGTAACACTGAGGGAATTCGTGATGTATCAAATGAGTTAGCAATAGAGGCTAATGAAGCAGCAAAACAAGCGGCGGAGTTGTCGACGTTATCGCATGAACTACAACAAGAAATTAATCGATTTAAACTGTAATTATTCGCTATACCGTTAATAACCGACAATAAAGGCTTGCCTACCCTACTACTCGTTGAAGCTAGAAACAGAGTAGCAAGCCTTTATTTTTATACTTTAATTCACTACCAATTTACTTAATCATATTAAACACAATCGCACCTACCGCTAAACACCCCATCAATAAGATGAAATACGTACTTATTTTACCGCGATAGATTTTTAAACTTTCAATATGATATACCGCCAGCATAGGCATTAAAAATAGAATCATCGCAATCACAGGTCCAGACAACGCTTCCATCATACCTAAAATGCTTGGGTTCATTACCGCTGCAAACCAAATGCTGATAAACATCACAACAATGCCGATCTTATCAATGGTCTTTAATGATAAAGAAGTCTGCTTAGCAACTAAGCCATTAAAACTCTCACGAGCCCCCATGAAATGCCCTAAGAACGACGATGTAATTGCAATAAAAGCAATTAATGGCCCCAAAATCATAATAAAAGGACTGTCTTCAACATTGGCTAAATACGATAACACTGACACATTATCCACTTTTGCTTGCTGAAGCTGTTCTGGCGTTAAGCTTAATACACATGAAAAAACAAAAAACAGTACAAACGCAATTAACATCAC
Source organism: Photobacterium sp. S4TG1 (assembly GCF_036040035.1). Taxonomy (NCBI): domain Bacteria; kingdom Pseudomonadati; phylum Pseudomonadota; class Gammaproteobacteria; order Vibrionales; family Vibrionaceae; genus Photobacterium; species Photobacterium sp. S4TG1. The sequence continues at coordinate 11,473 of NZ_JAYXUH010000027.1, read as the reverse complement.
TGATGTGCGTTTTAAAATGGTTTCTGATTTAGTATGTGCTTGTTCACCATATTGACGACGTTGAGCATTAACAAAACCAGAGACTACTGGTGTATAACTAAATGCAAATACAACCACTGGAATTGCTAACCATAATGATGCACTTAAATCACCAATACTTTGATTAAGGCTAAAATTAGGCATATGCCAACTTGGAATCAGATAAATTGAAATACCCGCTAAAATAAATGCCAATGGGTAAACAATCATACTAAAGACTCGCAGCATGGTTTTTTCACCGGCAAGCATAATCGCAATCATACCAAACACTAATCCGCCCGAGAGTAAAATACGTGACGGTGGAGCCATATTTAACTGGTGTACCATAAAGCTATCAACCGTATTGGTTAAGCCGACACCGTATATAAGTAATATAGGAAAGATAGACAGAAAATAAAGCAGTGAGATTAAGCGTCCATAGCGCTGACCAAAGTGCTCTTCAACAACATCGGTAAAATCTGCATCTTTTTGCGTTGATGATAAAACAAACCGAGCCAACCCGCGATGAGCCCAAAATGTCATAGGCCCTGCCAATAATGCCATGATCACTAATGACCAAAAACCACCAGAACCAATATTAATCGGCAAAAATAAAATGCCAGCACCAACGGAGGTCCCAAATAAGCTTAACATCCAACTAGTGTCATGCTTAGTCCAACGAGACGAAACGGTTGTGGCTTCAGATGCGGAAAGATCTTGTGATATTGACACGGTAACTCACTACGACTTAATAAAACTGGCCATCAGTATGAAACGAGCATCGACAAGACTCAAAAAAAGAGTGACACAGATCACCCTAAAATAACAGAGTTCAATATCTTAAAATCACTAATAAAGCAACAATAAGCGATATATTAAACTACTTTTATGGTTGCATTTTAGAATAAACAACCAAAATTTTTAATTAAACAATTTTTTCAACATCGCGTGATTTTTACACAAAAAAACCCTATGAACAGAATTCATAGGGTCAAAAAGCTATCTCTAATAGATAATTAGTTCACTTCGATTGGTGCAAAACTTTTAATTAAATCATCTAATTGTTTAATTTGCGCAAGGAAAGGCTCAAGCTTATCAAGTGGGAAAGCAGATGGACCATCACAACGTGCAGAATCTGGCGTTGGGTGGGCTTCCATAAATAAACCAGCAATACCTGTCGCGATACCTGAACGTGCAAGATCAATAGTTTGCTCACGACGACCACCAGATGCAGCACCAAGAGGATCGCGACATTGAAGTGCGTGTGTTACATCAAAAATAATTGGGCTACCGTTTGATGCTTTTTTCATTACATCAAAGCCAAGCATATCAACCACAAGGTTATCATAACCATGCAATACGCCACGCTCACATAGAATCACATTGTGGTTATCGCACTCAGCAAACTTCTCAACGATATTACCCACTTGGCCAGGGCTCATAAACTGTGGTTTTTTCACATTGATCACAGCGCCCGTTTTTGCCATCGCTTCAACAAGATCAGTCTGGCGAGCAAGGAAAGCGGGTAGCTGAATAACATCAACCACATCAGCAACAACTTGAGCTTGTTCTTTTTCGTGGATATCAGTGATGATTTTCACACCAAAAGTATCTTTTAGTTCTTGGAAGATTTTTAAACCTTCTTCTAAGCCAGGACCACGGTACGAATGTACAGATGAGCGGTTAGCTTTATCAAAAGACGCTTTAAATACGAAAGGAATACCCAATTTATTGGTTACTTCTACGTAGTGCTCACAAATTTTCATCGCTAAATCGCGCGACTCTAGCACATTCATACCACCAAAAAGGACGAATGGCTTATCGTTAGCAACATCAATATCACCAACACGAACAATTTTTTGTTGCATCATATTTATCTTCTCATCTAGTGCAAGGTAAGAGGCTCTTCATATAGAGCATCCACTTGAAGTTTAAGTAAATCAGCGGCGGGATCTTCAGGGCATTGTTCAATAAAGTAAGAATAATCTACCGCAGCTGCATGAAGGCAATCTAGTTGCTGGTAAATATAGCCCCGATCACGAATTTCGTGTGGATCGCCTGGATTTAATACGAGTGCCAAATCACTACAGCGTAATGCATCAGTAAATTGTTCTTCTCGTAATAACGCACTTTTCATTACCGTTAACCAACGCGATAAAATGACGTTATTTTGCTGCTCATCAAGATATTCAGATTTAAATTCAGCAAAGGGTCCACGATGACCAATTAGCCAACTGCGTAAAACATGCGTACTAACGAACTCACCATCAAATGGATTAATGTATTGAATATCATCTTTCGACCATACAACTTTCAGTAAAAATTGGGTCGGAAAACCAACATTTTCCACCGGTAATTCAAGCTGCTTAGCTAAATACAACAAAATCGCCCCTAAACTAACGGGAATCCCTTTGCGTCGCTCTAACACTTTATCTAAAAAGGCATTATCTGATGAAAAATATTGTTGAAGATCACCCTGAAATCCCCACTCACGATAGAACAGTCGTAATAAACCATCCAAACGTAAACGAGGGTTAACTTCTCCCATTAATGTTTGTTCAGCTTCTTGCGCTAACTGTGTCAAACGTAACTGGACCCAAGTACTTGGAAAATCAGTCTCGACTTCAGCCATGAAAGCAATCGCGCCATCAACCAACGGCATCTGATTAAGCTCTTGTTCATTAAATGGCATCATGATAGTACCTGTATTAGCCTAAGATCGGTGTTTTAGTGATCGCTAATTGTGCCGCTAACACTAGCCACCCAATTGCCCCTAAAAAGGCAAACGTCTTAAAGACTTTATTCTTTCCATGATGAAGAGTGAAATAACCTAAAGCTATATATGCAAAAACACAGGTTAATTTTTCTGTTAACCAGCCATTACCTGCCGTAAATGGCATAAAACCAGTAATAAAGATTAATGCAACCCCTGAGGCCAACATGATTGTATCAACAACATGAGGGGTAATTTTAAAGAATTTTTTCTGTATCATTGATGAGTTTGCCATCACCATGATATAGCGCGCGACAAATAATAAGACACTTAGTGCAATAGCAGTAAGGTGGATGTGTTTCATTGCCATATACATCATTATTAATGATCTCCTTGCCAGCAACCCATCGTGACACGATCGAGTCCAGCATAATCCTGACATGTTGATACCTGTACATAGCCTAATTGCTCTAGAATCATTCGAACGGCAACGCCTTGTTCAAAACCATGTTCCATGAGTAACCAGCCATCAGGTAATAAATATTGGCGTCCATACTGGCTAATAATACGAATATCAGCGAGTCCGTTATCACTAGCAACTAACGCACTTTTAGGTTCAAAACGTACGTCACCTTCAATCAAATGTGGATCCGCTTCATCTATATAAGGCGGATTACTGACAATGACGGCAAATTGAGGTTGTTGTTCAAGTGGGGAGTACCAACTACCGCTTAAAAAACGACTATTGGTAATATCTAATCTGTGACTATTTTCAGTGGCCAAGGCAACAGCTTCTGGACGTAAATCAATTCCAGTAACAGCAATATCCGCACGTTCAGATGCGATAGCTAAAGCAATAGCACCAGTACCTGTACCTAAATCAAGAACCTGACATTGATGCGCTGGAATTTTCTCTAACGCGAGCTCAACCAGTCTTTCAGTATCAGGACGAGGTATTAATGTCGATGGTGACACTTTTAGTGGTAATGACCAAAACTCACGCTCACCGACTATATAAGCAATCGGCTCCCCCGCCATACGACGCGATAATAGCGTTGAAAACAATTCAAACTGCGTATCATCAAGTTGTTTTTCAGGCCAGGTTAATAAATAACTGCGTGGTTTATCAAGTACATGGCAGAGCAAAACTGCACTGTCTAACTGCGGGCTATTAGAGCCCGCAGTCGCAAGTTGTGCACTGGTCTGTTGTAATAAACATTCAATGCTACGTGGCATTAGTTTTGCTCAGCCATTGCTGCAAGCTGATCCGCTTGGTATTCAGTAAATACAGGTTGGATCAATGCATCTAAGTCACCTTCCATCACTTCATTCAAACGGTAAAGTGTTAGCGTAATACGGTGATCAGAAACACGACCTTGCGGGTAGTTATAAGTACGAATACGGTCAGAACGATCACCTGAGCCTAACAAGTTACGACGAGTACTTGCTTCTGCTTCATGACGACGTTCTTCTTCCGCTTTAATAATACGCGCAGCAAGAACAGACATTGCTTTCGCTTTGTTCTTATGTTGTGAACGTTCATCTTGACACTCAACCACAATACCGGTTGGTAAGTGAGTAATACGAATTGCAGAATCTGTGGTGTTAACGTGCTGACCACCTGCGCCAGATGAGCGGAAAGTATCGATTCTTAAATCACCTGCGTTAATATCTGGAATTTCAGCTTCTGGAATTTCAGGTAAAATTGCGATAGTACAAGCAGAGGTATGTACGCGGCCTTGAGATTCAGTTGCTGGTACACGTTGTACACGGTGGCCGCCTGACTCAAATTTTAATACGCCATAAGCGCCATCGCCGTTTACTTTAGCAATCATCTCTTTGTAACCGCCTTGCTCTGAACGGTTTTCATTGATGATCTCCATACGCCAACCGCGACGCTCAGCATATTTACTGTACATACGGAACAGGTCACCCGCGAAAATACCCGCTTCATCGCCACCAGCACCTGCGCGAATTTCAACGAAACAGTTACGATCATCATTAGGATCTTTAGGAATCAATAATAGTTGTAACTCATCCGCTAAACGTTCAATTTCAGCTTTTGCATCTTTGATTTCTTCTTGTGCCATTTCACGCATTTCAGCGTCATCTTCTTGCGCCATTTCTTCTGCGGCTTCAAGATCATCTTTCGCTTGCTGGTACGCTTGGAAACACTTGGTCACTTCTTCAAGTTGAGAATACTCTTTTGAAAGTGCGCGGAATCGGTTTTGATCACTAAGAACACTAGGATCACCCAATAAATGTTGAACTTCTTCATAACGTTCAACGAGCGTTTCTAATTTAACTAAAATTGATTGCTTCATAATCTTCTAATTAGGGTGCGGAGTGAAGGCCAAAGCCATCAACTACTAATCGTTATAGGAATCCAGCCCGAGTGCTTCACGGATCACAACCAATTTGTCAGATTCACCATCTTTGGCGACCTGTTGCATGGCTTTCGTCGGGGCATGGATAAGCTTATTGGTTAATTTATTACTCAATTCGACCAAGGCTTTTTCCGGATCGGTGCCATTGGCGATTGCTTGTAAGCTGCGTTGTAACAGCTCATTTTTTATTGCTTCGGCATATTGACGATAGTCACGAATACTATCCACCGCTTCCAGTGAACGTAGCCACTGTAAAAAAGCAATACTTTCTTCAGTTATTATCGCCTCAGCTTGAATCGCAGCGACTTTACGTTGCTCGCGATTTTTCTCGACAATCGAATGCAGATCATCAACAGAATATAAATAGACATCATTAAGATCGCCTACCTGTGATTCAATATCACGAGGTACAGCAATATCAACAAATAGCATTGGCTGATTACGACGTTGCTTCAACGCCACTTCTACCATGCCTTTACCGACAATTGGTAACGGACTTGCCGTTGAGCTAATCACAATATCAGCACAATGAAGATGATTAGGAATATCTTCTAAACTAATCACTTCAGCGCCAAACTCTCGCGCAAGATTAACCGCGCGTTCACGAGTTCGATTGGCAACAATTAAACGGTTACAGCCTTGTTCGACAGCATGACGAGCAACCAATTCAATGGTTTCTCCGGCTCCAATGAGCAACATTGTCACGCCAGATAAAGCTTCAAAAATTTGTCTAGCCAACGAACATGCAGCATAAGCAACAGACACCGCATTGCCACCAATATCAGTTTCAGTGCGTACTCGCTTTGCAACAGTAAACGTTTTTTGAAACAATTTTTCTAAGGTACCAACCACAGTTCCATTGTTTTTTGATTCCGAATAAGACTGCTTCACCTGTCCTAGGATTTGCGGTTCGCCTAATACTAACGAATCTAAGCCACATGCCACACGCATTAAATGTCGCGCAGCGGCTTGTTGTTCATGAAAATACAGGCTTGGCATCAATTCTTCGGCTGTGATCTGATGAAATTTGGTCAACCAGTCAATAATCACACCCGGTCCTGACTGTGATAATTCACAGTAAACTTCAGTACGGTTGCATGTCGATACAATAACCGCACTAGATACCTCAGGATGGTTTTTAAGCTCCTGCAGTGCCAAAGACAGTTTTTCAGGAGAAAAAGCTACCTTCTCACGCAAATCAACAGAAGCTGTTTTGTGGTTGATTCCTAATGCAAGCAAGGTCATGGAAACAGTATACCCACTTTGGCAGTGAAAAAATCTAAGGTGCAGATTTTACTTGATGCCATGTCGTAATAAAAGACAACAGACGTAATCAATCCATAATGACACCATTTTTATCGTTTTTTAGCCACCTTATTAGCTTCGTTAGGGGGTATAATTTGGCATTCGATTAAATTATCGCTATTGTTTTGACTCATTCTGATAGAGATCCCCTATGATGATATTGCGTAATCTTGTTAAAAATATCACTTGCACGATGGTAATGCCGCCATTCAAAAAGGTGGTTACAACGCATCAAAAAAAATGGATCAGCACATTTTTTGCTTTGTCGTTATCATTACTTGCAGGTTGTGCTCAACAACCAACAATCACACACAAAGCGGATTGGGAACTTCATAAAGCGCAATTACAGCAACTCACCAACTACCATGCTCAAGGTGTCTTTGGTTATATTAGCCCACAACAACGGGTGACGCTGTCCTTTAATTGGCAAAACCAACCTGATGATTATCAACTTATTTTAACTAAAATGTATAAAACGGTCCTCAAGCTAGACGCTCGACCTAATGCAGTAACCCTGACTGATCCAGATGGTAAAACCTACCATGGCACTAACGCTGCACAACTCGTACAACAACTCACTGGTATTAGTTTACCGTTACAACAGATGCAAGACTGGTTAATAGGCTTACCCACAGGAGCGGATAATTACCTCCTCAACAAAAACGACCAAGTCGCCTTTTTAACCAAAAAAATAGCCGGCCGCACTTGGGAGATGCATTACAGTACTTATGACAATACTCAGGTACCATCACTGCCAACATTAATGACCTTAAAACAAGGGAATTTAACCATAAAAATAAAAGTATCCCAGTGGAAAACTGAGCAATAACGCCTGATTTATTAATATTTAAACTTACGTAACAATGAGTTATTTTCATGAACCACAACGCCAAATTTAATATTGCCACTCAGTGGCCAGCGCCTGCAAAACTTAACCTTTTTCTTTATATAACAGGTCAGCGAGACAATGGTTATCATGACTTACAAACGTTATTTCAGTTTGTGGATTATGGCGATACGTTAACCATTACAGCCAGTCAAGATAATGACATCATCCTGACCCCCTCTATCACAGGTGTAGCTACCGAGGATAATTTAATTTACCGTGCAGCCGTTGCTCTACGCCAAGCTGCACAAGTAAATTGGGGAGCCGAGATCCACATTGATAAAATTTTACCAATGGGAGGTGGTTTAGGTGGCGGTTCATCAAATGCAGCAACAACCTTAGTCGCATTAAATTTTTTATGGCAAACGAATTTATCTGTGGATGAACTTGCCGCTATAGGCTTAAAACTAGGAGCCGATGTTCCTGTTTTTGTTCGTGGTCACAGTGCATTCGCTGAAGGTATTGGTGAAAAATTACACCCTGCATTACCGCAAGAAAAATGGTATCTCATCGCTAAACCCGATATTAGCATCGCAACTGCTGAAATTTTCAACCATCCACAGCTACCACGCAATACCAAAAAACGCAGCTTAAATGCCCTATTATGTGGGGTTTACGAAAACGATTGCGAAAAAATTGTAAGAAGTCTTAATCCCGAGGTTGATCAGGCGCTTTCATGGCTGTTAGAATATGCACCGTCAAGATTAACTGGTACTGGCGCTTGTGTGTTTGCTGAATGCGACACAGAGCAAAATGCTAATGACATTTTGAATAATTTACCTGACTGGCTCCAGGGATTTGTCGCAAAAGGTGTTAACGTATCTCCTTTGATGACAACGCTAGCCACATATTCTATGGATTGTCAGTAATTACAACTTGGACGCAACCTGAGGTTTACACCGTGCCTGATATGAAGCTGTTTGCTGGTAACGCTACACCAGAACTAGCCCAACGCATCGCTGATCGTCTTTATATTTCATTAGGAGACGCAACGGTTGACCGTTTCTCCGATGGTGAAGTATGTGTGCAAATTAATGAAAACGTGCGTGGTAGCGACGTATTCATTATTCAATCAACTTGTGCACCAACTAACGACAACCTAATGGAACTGGTTGTTATGATCGATGCATTACGTCGTGCTTCTGCAGGTCGTATTACTGCTGTGATTCCATACTTCGGTTATGCGCGTCAAGATCGTCGTGTACGTTCTGCTCGTGTGCCAATCACTGCCAAAGTTGTTGCTGACTTCCTTTCTAATGTAGGTGTTGACCGTGTACTAACGGTTGATCTACACGCTGAACAAATTCAAGGTTTCTTTGACGTTCCAGTAGATAACGTATTTGGTAGCCCTGTACTACTAGAAGATATGTTAGCGAAAGACCTACAAGATCCAGTGGTTGTTTCTCCAGATATCGGTGGTGTTGTACGTGCACGTGCTATCGCTAAGCTATTAGATGATACTGATATTGCTATTATCGATAAGCGTCGTCCACGTGCTAACGTTTCTCAAGTTATGCACCTAATCGGTGATGTTGAAGGTCGCGATTGTATTATCGTTGATGACATGATCGATACCGGCGGTACACTATGTAAAGCCGCTGAAGCACTAAAAGAACGTGGTGCTAAACGTGTATTTGCGTACGCGACTCACCCTGTATTCTCAGGTAGTGCACTACAAAACATCACTGAATCTGTGATTGACGAAATCATTGTGACTGACTCAATTCCACTAACAAAAGAAATTGCTGCAACAGGTAAAGTATCAGTACTTACGCTGTCAGGCATGCTAGCTGAAGCGATTCGTCGTATCAGCAACGAAGAATCAATTTCTGCGATGTTTGAGCACTAATCACATTTGATTAAAATGAGATTTATCTCAGCTAAATAAAAACCAACGCCTCGCTTTTGCGGGGCGTTTTATTTTTTATTGACGGCTGAAAACCCGATCACCGCAGAGTCGTATCAATTTCACTTGATTTAGTATAATATAGCGCGCGTTTTGAACCCGACTATTGCTCGGTTTAACCATTACAGTGGTCATCACAAAACGCTATCACTACTGCTATATGACAAGAGAGACAAGCGTGAGTAATAATATTCGGTTACTTGTCGGCCTGGCAAACCCTGGCCAAGAGTATGCACAAACCCGCCATAATGCTGGTGCATGGGTCGTTGAAGAACTAGCTCGAGTCCATAACGTTACCCTACGTCAAGACCCAAAATATTTTGGTCTAACAGGCAGGATCACAACTAATGGTCAAGATCTTCGCTTGTTGATCCCAACCACATTCATGAATTTATCGGGTAAGTCAGTTGCAGCGCTCGCTAATTTTTTCCAAATTAAACCGGAAGAAATTTTAGTGGCACATGATGAACTTGACTTACCTCCTGGTGTTGCCAAATTTAAAAAAGGCGGTGGTCACGGTGGTCATAATGGACTACGTGATATCATTAGCAAAATGGGCAACAACAAAGATTTCTATCGCCTAAGGATTGCCATTGGCCACCCAGGCGATAAAAATAAAGTCGCTGGCTACGTGCTAGGAAAAGCACCAGCCAAAGATCAAGAACTTATTAATGCCGCTGTTGATGAATCAGTACGCTGCATTGATGTGCTTCTAAAAGACGGCCTCAGTAAGGCACAAAATCGTCTTCATTCATTCAAGGCAGAATAGCGCACTGGTAACAGTACTATTTTGTCGTTATAGACTCACCATTGAGTACTATAGTTGAGTTGTTACAGAATAATCACCAAAAGGGTTACAAGCCATGGGTTTTAAATGCGGTATCGTAGGTCTACCAAACGTTGGTAAGTCAACACTGTTCAATGCCTTAACAAAAGCAGGCATCGAAGCAGCTAACTTCCCATTCTGTACTATCGAGCCAAACACAGGTGTTGTACCTGTGCCAGATCCTCGCATGGATGCATTAGCAGTTTTCGTTAAACCAGAACGTATTCTGCCAACCACAATGGAATTTGTAGACATCGCAGGCCTTGTTGCTGGTGCGTCTAAAGGTGAAGGTCTTGGTAACAAGTTCCTAGCTAACATTCGTGAGACTGATGCTATTGGTCACGTTGTTCGTTGTTTTGAAAATGACAACATCGTTCACGTTGCTGGCCGTATTGACCCTCTTGAAGATATCGATATCATCAACCTTGAATTAGCAATGGCTGACCTTGATACTTGTGAGCGCGCGATTTTCCGTTTAGCTAAGCGTGCTAAAGGCGGCGATAACGACGCTAAGTTTGAGATCAAAGTATTAGAAAAAATGCTGCCATTATTAACTGATGGTGTAATGCTACGTTCAATGGAACTAAGCAAAGAAGAAAAAGCAGCGGTTGATTACCTGCACTTCTTAACGCTAAAGCCAACGATGTATATTGCTAACGTTAATGATGATGGTTTTGAAAATAACCCATTCCTAGACAAAGTAATTGAGCGTGCTGCAACAGAAAACGCGATTGTTGTGCCTATCTGTGCTGCTATGGAATCTGAAATCGCAGAACTTGACGATGAAGATCGTGAAGAGTTCTTGGCCGACATGGGTATCGAAGAACCAGGTCTTAACCGTGTTATTCGTTCGGGTTATGAACTACTATCACTACAAACCTACTTCACTGCTGGTGTTAAAGAAGTGCGTGCTTGGACTATCCCTGTTGGTGCAACAGCACCAAAAGCTGCGGGTGTTATCCACACAGACTTTGAAAAAGGCTTTATTCGCGCAGAAGTTATCGGCTACGATGATTACATCGAATGCGGCGGCGAATCAGCAGCAAAAGATGCGGGTAAATGGCGTCTAGAAGGTAAAGATTACATCGTTAAAGATGGTGATGTAGTACATTTCCGCTTCAACGTATAATTGTTTATATTCAATTAATATTGATATAACGATGAATTGATGAATAAGCCAGCATTACGCTGGCTTATTTTTTATCACTTCACATTCAAAAATAAATCAGCGCTAGGTCACAGTTTTAATTATTGGTAGCTGACAATTCATATATCAGTTTGCGATTCGCCCAGTTCGCCCAAATAACCGACGAACAAACGAATTTTCGCTGTTTTTCAAAAAAAACTATTGACGGTTTTAGCTGGTATGAGCATAATGCGCCCCGTTCCCAACGAAGCAGCTCACTAAGAGCAGTGGATATTGGAAGCAAAA
>NZ_JAYXUH010000026.1:0-24979 GCF_036040035.1 Photobacterium sp. S4TG1 | reverse complement strand
CCTCCCGCGCGCACCATCATTTAAAAGCAATAGACCTCAATGTTTGTTGTTGTAACAGAATTAGTGCGCGCGTAGCTCAGCTGGATAGAGTACTTGGCTACGAACCAGGCGGTCGGAGGTTCGAATCCTCCCGCGCGCACCATCATTTAAAAGCAGCAGGCCTCAATGTTTGTTGTTGTAACAGAATTAGTGCGCGCGTAGCTCAGCTGGATAGAGTACTTGGCTACGAACCAGGCGGTCGGAGGTTCGAATCCTCCCGCGCGCACCATCATTTAAAAGCTCAGCTTAGGCTGGGCTTTTTTTATACCTCCATTTTGATCTTTCTATTACCTTTTCTTTTTAAATACCTTTCTTGATAATTTTGGGGTTAATACAGATATAAGTCTTTCACTATCATTATTATCAATACGAAATAAAAGTTTAAATAACAACCTATTAATCGACTTGGTATTATCAAAGATAAAGCGTTGTATTATGGGATCTAGGTAGGTTGAATTGTGGTGGAATAGCATTGCTAATTAATGAGATAACAGCTTGATGACAGAGTTAATGAACGGCGATCTTGGGTTGTGGGTACTCTTTGCCACTGGTTTTTTAAGTGCGACCCTACTCCCAGGTGGCTCTGAGGCTAACCTTATTGCCGCATTAAAAATGGGAGACAACCCTGTGTGGCAAATTGTGGCAGTAGTGACTATCGGTAATACCCTAGGAGGGTTAACTAATTATTGGTTAGGATTGTTGCTACCAAATAAAACTACCGACAACAAACAAGGTAATAACGCATTATTATGGTTAAAAAAATACGGCTATTGGAGCTTATTACTGAGTTGGATGCCATTGATTGGTGATCCATTATGCTTAGCTGCCGGATGGTTACGAATGCGTTTTTGGTGGTGTGCGACGGCTATTTTTATTGGAAAAATGATTCGCTATGTTGCCTTAGCTGTGATTGTGCTAGGGTTATTTCCCGAATTATCTGTGTAAGGAAGATATTAACGTGCAAAAGTGGGTTTTAAGTGCGGCATTACTGTCACTAGCTGGCTGTAGTCAATGGAGTGAAGATACTTCATTAAATAATAATTTACCACAAGGCGTTAAATTTATTGAGCAAGTGAAAGCGGTTCCGGGTAAAGCTGTCATTCCTTACAGTAAATATCAATTGGCAAATGGACTTACAGTTATTTTGTCGCCTGATGATTCAGATCCTCTGGTGAATGTCGATGTTACTTATCATGTCGGCTCTGCACGTGAACAGCAAGGGAAGTCGGGTTTTGCCCATTTCTTTGAACACATGATGTTTCAAGGCTCAAAACATGTTGGTGATCAGCAGCACTTTCGTTTAATAACCGAAGCTGGCGGCACACTTAATGGCAGTACTAACCGTGATCGTACCAATTATTATGAAACGGTACCGGCAAATCAGCTTCAAAAAATGTTGTGGTTAGAGTCTGATCGTATGGGTTTTTTATTGGATGCGGTGTCACAGCGTAAATTTGAAATTCAGCGTTCAACGGTTAAAAACGAACGGGCTCAGAATTTTGAAAATCGCCCTTATGGCATGATTTATGAAAAAATGGCAGAAGCGCTATATCCTCGTAGTCATCCGTATTCATGGCAAACCATTGGTTATGTGGAAGATCTTGATCGTGTCGATGTTAATGATCTTAAAGCATTTTTTCTACGTTGGTACGGGCCTAACAATGCGACTTTGACCATTGGTGGTGATATTAATAAAGCTCAAACTTTAGCATGGGTTAACCAATATTTTGGCTCGATTCCACGTGGACCTGAAGTTAAAAATGCGCCGAAACAACCGGCAAAACTAGCACATGATCGCTTTATTACCCTTGAAGATAATATTCAACAACCAATGCTTATGATGGGTTGGCCAACGGCGTATCTTGGCGCGAAAGATCAGTCGTCATTGGATATGCTTGGACAAATTATTGGCAGCGGAACTAATAGCTTACTGTATCAAAAGTTAGTTAAAACCGGTGATGCTGTTGATGCTGGTGCTTTTCAAGATTGTGCCGAGCTTGCGTGTACTATGTATGTTTACGCTATGGCTCCAAGTGGTAATCAAGGCAATTTAAAGCAATTGCGCACGAAAGTAATGGCTGTTGTAAATGGCATTGAAATACAGGGAATTAACCCACAACAACTGAACGAAATTAAAGGTTCAGTCGCAGCAAGTGCAATTTATGGCTTGCAAAGTGTCGCGGGCAAAGTGTCACAATTAGCGGCTTATCAAACCTTTTTTGGTAACCCTAATTATTTATCGACAGAGCTGGCGAACGCAAACCGCGTCACAACGGATAGTGTGATGGCTGTTTATAATAAATATCTATACCAGCAGCCAAGCGTGAGTTTAAGCGTGGTACCTAAGGGGCAATTACAGCTACAGGCTGCGAAACCTAACTTTGCTCCAGCACCTCGTCATTTATTACAACACCACAAGATAAAAGAACAAGATTTAGCTTATCGAACGGTGACTGATAATTTTGATCGTAGTGTAATGCCACAAGCGTCGACCCCAGTTAAAGCTGTGATGCCGAGTTTATATGAATTTAAATTGGCTAATGGCATTAATGTTATTGGAACTGAATATAAAGAAACGCCAACTATTACTTTACAGCTAGGAGTACCTGCAGGGCGTCGCGTTGAGCCTGAGGGCAAAGCCGGATTGGCGCAATTGACCGCAGCGATGATGAATGAAGGCACTGCAAAATTAACCGCAGAAGAGATGGCATCACAATTAGATGCTCTAGGGAGTAGTATAACGGTTAATGCTGGACTTTACGGGTCTACTATTTCAGTAACTACGTTGACGAAGAATCTGCCTCAAACCTTAGCTTTGTTTGAACAACGGTTATTGACGCCTAATTTTACAACGTCTGATTTTAAGCGTTTAAAAAAACAGATGCTTGAAGGCATTGTCTATGAACATCAAAGTGCGGAGTGGTTAGCTAACCAAGCCACGCGTGATGTGTTGTTTAAAGGCACGGTATTTAGTCGGCCAGCAGAAGGCACTCAAGCATCGATTAATAATATAACGCTACAAGATGTTAAGAATTTTTATCAGCGTTATTACACTCCTAATGGTGCCGATGTGGTCGTTGTTGGTGATATTAACTCGACAAATCTGAAGACAGATCTCACACCTTTAGCTGCATGGAAAGGGCAGCCTGAACCTGTCTTTTCTACGCCAATATTGCCACAGTTATCACAACAGGCGGTGTGGTTAGTAAATAAACCCCATGCACCACAAACAGTGATTCGATTTGTACGCCAAGGTTTAGCTTATGATGCCACGGGTGAATTGTTTAAGACTCAGTTAGCTAATTTTAATTTAGCGGGTAATTTTAATAGTCGTTTAAATTTGAACTTACGTGAAGATAAAGGCTATACCTATGGTGCTGGCGGTTATTTAACTGGTGGACGTGAAATTGGTATGGCAAGTTTTTATGCACAAGTACGTGCAAATGCAACCTTGCCTGCGATCAAAGAATTTATCGCAGAATTAAAGCGCATGAGTTTGACTGGGTTAACGGATAAAGAAGTAAAATTTATGCGGTTAGCTGTTGGTCAACAAGATGCCTTAAGCTATGAAACACCAGCAAAAAAAGCAGCATTATTAGGTACCATACTTAATTATGATCTACCCAAAGATTTTGTGGCTCAACGGAATCAAATTGTCGCAACAATTACGAAAGCTGAAATGGATAAATTAGCTCAGAAATGGTTTAACCCTAAAGATTATCAAATAGTTATCGTTGGGGATGCAAAAACATTATTACCACAATTAAAAACATTAGGTTTGCCTATCCATCAATTGGCGCTTAGCCAGTAAGATAGATTACTAGTAACAGCCTTTATTAAGTTAAAGGCTGCTATTGTGTAATGTATATGTTTCACAATGATTAATACTATAAAGCATGGTAATCCAGTTAAATAATGATTACCCTGTTTTCTTCAATTGGATAAAAACGAGAATAGCCTTCATGACTTTTTCCGAAAGGTTGCAACAGGTTGCCAAAAATCCTGAAGCATTAACACAGTTAGGGCGCGGTCTTGAGCGCGAGTCTTTGCGTATAACTGAAGACTTACAGGTATCTTCATTGCCCCATCCGACGGCTTTAGGTTCGGCATTAACGAATAAGTGGATCACCACTGATTTTGCTGAATCTTTATTAGAATTCATTACGCCAGTTTCTCGTGATGTCGACGATCTACTTGCACAATTAGACGATATTCATAAGTTTTCATTAAGCCATATGGCTGGCGAGCGCTTATGGCCGATGTCTATGCCATGCTTTGTTGGCGATCAGAATGAGATTGAATTAGCACAGTACGGCAGTTCAAATACGGGTCAAATGAAAACCCTTTATCGTGAAGGCTTAAAGCGCCGTTACGGAAGTGTGATGCAAATTATCTCAGGGGTGCATTTTAATTTTTCTTTCCCTGATACTTTTTGGGATAGTTTATTTGGTGATCAAACTGAGGTACAGCGCCAAGACGCAGTGTCTGATGCATACTTTGGTCTAATTCGAAACTATTACCGTTTTGGATGGCTAATTCCGTATTTATTTGGTTCTTCGCCTGCGTTATGTGGCTCATTTATTCAAAATGAAGAACTTAAAGCGTCATTTGAAAAAGTAGGTAAAGGAACATACTTTTTAGAGAATGCAACTGCATTACGGTTAAGTGATTTAGGCTATACCAATCACGCTCAAAGCTCATTGAAAATTGGATTCAATAGTGTTGATCAATATTTAACCGGGCTTAACAGCGCCATTCACACCCCGTCAGAAGAGTTTTCTGAACTAGGGGTGATGGTTGATGGTAAGCGTCAGCAACTCAACAGTAATGTATTACAGATAGAAAATGAGTTATATGCGCCTATTCGTCCTAAACGTGTAGCTAAAAGTGGTGAAAAACCATCTGAAGCATTAAAGCGTGCCGGAGTAGAATACATAGAAGTGCGTTCGCTTGATGTTAACCCCTTTAGCCCGATTGGTATTGATGAAGATCAGGTGCGTTTTCTCGACCTATTTTTAATCTGGGCAACACTAACGCCATCGCCTGATATGACTGATTGTGAATTAGCATGTTGGCGTGAGAATTGGAATAAAGTGGTTGTTGATGGCCGTAACCCAGAATTATTACTTAAAATTGGTTGTGATGGCGAAGAGCTTTTGCTTAAAGCCTGGGGGCGTCGTGTTTTCGCTGAATTAGAGCAAGTTGCGATTACACTAGATGGTTTATACGGTAATGATAAATACCAGCAAACTCACCAACGCTTATTAACTTGGATTGAAGATCCACAGTTAACATTTTCTGCGAAGCTACTTGATCAGATCAAAACTTATCAAGGGATTGGTGCTCTTGGTGATTATTATGCAACGGCGCATGCGAAGCAATTAGCACAACAAGCATTCCGTTTTTATGACCAAACGACGTTTGAGCAAGAAGTGGCGGCATCGGTGATTAAACAACATCAGATTGAACAAAGTGACACACTTTCGTTTGATGAGTTCTTAGCAGATTATTTTGCGGATGTTGATGTAGAAATACCGATGTTAACCAAATAAGACATCATATCAAGCTGACACCTTCTAAGTGTCAGCTTTTTTTTGATCAAAATGAGTGATTAACAATATATAAGGTAAAAAATGCGCTTACGTGTACGATTATTATTGCTGACAGTGGTGGTTTTTATTGTGAGTGGTTGTGCGACACCACCGCCAAGTAACCAATCTAATCTGTGCAGTATCTTTCGCCAATACCCTGATTGGTATGAAGATGCCGTCGATATGCAGCAAAAATGGGGGACACCTATCAATGTTGCGATGGCAATTATGAAGCAAGAAAGTAGCTATCGTCATGATGCATTACCACCTAAAGACTATGTGCTTGGATTTATTCCATGGGGGCGGGTGAGCAGTGCGTATGGGTATGCGCAAGCACAAGATCCTGCATGGGCTGATTTTCAAAAACACACCGGGCATGGTGGCTCACGCAGTAGTTTTGATGACGCAATACAATTTATTGGTTGGTATACCCATGAAACACAACGTCAATTAGGTATTTCTAAATGGAATGCGTATGGACAATATTTAGCTTATCACGATGGACGTGGTGGTTATAAGCGTGGAACTTACCGTAATAAACCGTGGTTAATGAAAGTGGCTCGTAAGGTCGAACAGCAATCGAAAAACTATGGTTGGCAACTAAAACAATGCCGTAAAGAGCTCGATAACAATAAAAGTTGGTGGTAGGTTAATTGAAATATGCACTGTAATAATTAGGTGCTAGGATTTATTTTTTAAGACAAGGAGAAGTAAGCAATGCCATTACTTGATAGCTTTACTGTCGATCACACCAAAATGCATGCGCCAGCTGTAAGGATAGCAAAGACCATGCAAACGCCCAAAGGCGACACGATTACGGTGTTTGATTTACGTTTTTGTCGTCCAAATGCCGAGATTCTTAGTGAGCGTGGTATTCATACCTTAGAGCATTTGTACGCAGGGTTTATGCGTCAGCATTTAAATTCTGCGACAGTAGAAATTATTGATATTTCACCAATGGGTTGCCGTACTGGTTTTTACATGAGTTTAATCGGTACTCCAACTGAGCAAACTGTTGCTCAAGCTTGGTTAGCCGCAATGAAAGATGTGCTTGCTGTTGCAACTCAAGAACAGATCCCCGAGCTAAATGAATATCAATGTGGCACTTACAGTATGCACTCGTTGACTGAAGCCAAAGCGATTGCTGAAGCAATTATCAAAGCGGGTATTGATGTTAATAAGAACGACACTCTTGCACTGCCTGAAGCGATATTACAGCAGTTACACGTTAAATAACGGCAAATGTTAAATACTAAAAAGCCGCAGTTTCAAATCACGCTGCGGCTTTTATTTTAAGTGTCTATTTATGTAAGGCTAGGGCGCTTAAAGGCTATTTGGCGCTTGTTCTGAATCTATGTCAGATTTTGTTTCAGGATTATTATTCATCGGGAATACTTTAACTAACTTTATCATATTGCCTGAAACATCAATGATTTCCATTTTGTGCCCATCAATATCTACTTTGACCTTTTCTTCTGGAATATATTCTAAATGTTCAAGAATAAAACCATTTAACGTTCGTGGGCCATCTGTGGGAAGTTGCCAATTTAAACTCTTATTAAGATCGCGAATATTGGCACTACCTTCAATTAATAAACTACCATCTTTTTGTAAGGTGATCTCTTCTGCCAGTGTAGGCGCAATTGAAGTGGTAAACTCACCAACGATCTCTTCTAGAATATCTTCAACAGTGATTAAACCTTGAATATCGCCGTATTCATCAACAATTAAACCAATGCGTTCTTTATTGCGTTGAAATTTTAATAGTTGAATATTCAACGGTGTACCCTCTGGAATGAAATACACTTCATCGGCAGCGCGAAGCAGGTTTTCTTTACTGAAATCATTCTTATCCATCATTAAACGGTAGGCTTCACGGACACGTAGCATACCAACCACTTCATCAATACTATCGCGATATAAGACAATACGACCATGTGCCGAATGGCTTAACTGACGTACAATGGATTTCCAGTCGTCATTAACATTAATCGCTGCGATTTCATTGCGCGGAATCATTAAATCTTCAACAGTGACATTTTCTAAATCAAGAATGGATATCAACATATCTTGATGACGGCGAGGAATCAGTGAACCTGCTTCATTAACGATAGTACGCAGTTCTTCAGAGTTAATATTTGATGCGGTATCGTTATCTTTTTTAATACCTAGAATAAACAAGAAGCCATTCGTTATACCATTAACAAACCACACTAACGGATAGAGCAATTTCATTAAAATATTAAGTAAGACACTACTAGCGTAAGAAATTTTTTCTGGATGCAAGGCGGCAACTGTTTTGGGGGTTACTTCCGCAAATACTAAAATAACAATGGTCAATACTGCCGTTGCAATTGCTACGCCGGCATCGCCATAAAGTCGCATACCAATAATGGTCGCAATGGCTGATGCGATAATATTTACTAGGTTATTACCGATCAGAATTAAGCCCAGTAAACGATCGGTGCGTGAAAGGAGTTTTTCTACTCGCTGAGCCCCTTTATGTCCTTGGCTTGCAAGGTGACGTAATTTATAACGGTTGAGGGTCATCATTCCCGTTTCAGAACTTGAAAAGTAAGCTGAAATGATGATCATAAGAGCAAGTAAAGCAAATAATAAGCCTGTGGAAATTTGGTCCAAAAGGGGCAGTCCTTAACAGATTAAGCAAATATTGTTAGTTATTGAATAACTGAACAATAATAGATAAAACAGCAGCTATTATAAAAATAAGTGTAGCAATAATTTAGGTGTCTGTAGCGTAACTAGCCACCAATGATAATTTCTTTGACAAAACGGCTTCCAAAATAGGCTAATGTCAGTAAAAAAGCACCGGCGAGGCTAAACCAAACCACTTTACGGCCGCGCCAACCTTGGCGGTAATGTCCCCACAACAGTATGCTGTAAATTATCCAAGCCAATAAAGATAAAATGGCTTTATGGGTTTTACCTTGGGCAATAATGTCGCCAATAAAGAAGTAGCCACTAATTAGTGTGACGGTTAATAAACTATAACCGACGATAATGATCTTGAAAAGTTGGCGCTCTACCATCATTAATGGTGGGATGTTAGGATTAATCTGTAAGCTCTTTTTATGCTTTAACTTATGATCAAGCCAAGCCAGTTGTAGCGCATATAAAGTTGCGATCATTAGCGTTGAATATGAGAACAATGCTATAGAAATATGCACTAAAGCTTGCGGTTGGGCTTCTAAATGGGTAATAAAGGCACCAGGTAACATAGTTGCGGCAAACAAGTTAATTGCAGCAAAGCTGTACACAACCGGTAGTAAGAACCAGATCCGCATTTTTAACATTGCAAGCGTAGTTAAGCTGGCAACAATAACGCTAATCAGTGATGCAACGTTAAGGATACTGAGGTTTTGACCTGTTGTGCCAAGAATAAGATCCTTAAGTAATAGCAGATGTAAGGCAATAGCAATAACGGCGGTAATAAAAACCGGTTGAGTTTTAATACCATTATTGTTGGCAAGTCCTGGGACAACAAGCAGCAGCGCAATAATATAAAAGCATACTGCAGGGATGGCAATTAGCATGTCCATAGTCAACCAGATAGCTCCTTAGTAACGAATAGCTATTTTTAATATTTAGAGGCAGCAATTATACCCTGCTCAAACCTTCGTCGCCAATGTAATCCCAAAAAGAGCTGTGGGTTTACATGAAAGACCGAGCTTTTTTGCGGTATACTTGCAGTAATTTTGATAATTTTGCAATTTTGATTGAGTTGCGTAACGAGCGAGTAGCACCACATGTTCGAAAATTTAACCGAGCGTTTATCGCGAACGCTTAAAAATGTCAGCGGCCGTGGTCGTCTTACGGATGACAATATAAAGGATACCTTGCGTGAAGTGCGGATGGCATTACTCGAAGCCGACGTTGCGCTACCTGTTGTTCGCGAATTCGTTAAGCGTGTAAAAGAGCGTGCCGTTGGTACTGAAGTATCAAAGAGCTTAACCCCTGGCCAAGAGTTCATTAAGATTGTTCAATCTGAACTAGAATCTGTAATGGGTGAAGGTAATGAAGCGCTTGATTTAAGTTGCCAACCACCGGCTGTAATTTTAATGGCTGGTCTACAAGGTGCGGGTAAAACGACCAGTGTAGGTAAATTAGGTAAGCTTTTAAAAGAGCGTGATAAAAAGAAAGTCTTGGTTGTTTCTGCCGACGTTTATCGTCCAGCGGCAATTAAACAGCTTGAAACATTAGCAACCGATGTTGGTGTGGATTTTTTCCCGTCAAACGTTGAGCAAAAACCATTAACGATTGTAAAAGCGGCATTAGAGCACGGTAAAACTAAGTTCTATGATGTGGTGATTGTCGATACCGCAGGTCGTTTGCACGTTGATGAAGAAATGATGGGTGAGATCAAAGACATCCATCAAGCGCTAAACCCGGTTGAAACCTTGTTTGTGGTTGATGCCATGACAGGTCAAGATGCGGCAAATACAGCGAAAGCATTTAATGATGCATTGCCACTAACGGGTGTTATTTTAACCAAAGTTGATGGTGATGCACGTGGTGGTGCGGCATTATCTGTTCGTCATATTACAGGTAAACCAATTAAATTCTTAGGCGTTGGTGAAAAAACAGACGCTCTAGAACCATTCCACCCCGACCGTGTTGCTTCCCGTATTTTAGGTATGGGTGACGTTTTATCGTTGATCGAAGATCTAGAACGTAACGTTGATAAAAAAGAAGCAGAAAAATTAGCTAAGAAATTTAAAGACAAAAAAGGGTTTGATCTTGAAGATTTCCGTAGCCAGCTTCAGCAAATGAAAAACATGGGTGGCATGATGGGCATGCTGGATAAACTTCCAGGTATGTCGCAATTACCCGGTGATATGAAAGATAAAGTTGACGATAAAATCTTCATGCAAATGGAAGCTATCATCAATTCAATGACGAAAGGCGAACGTGCTCGACCTGAGTTAATTAAAGGCTCACGTAAAAAGCGTATTGCTGCAGGTTCTGGTACTCAAGTACAAGATGTGAACCGTTTATTGAAGCAATTTACCCAGATGCAAAAGATGATGAAAAAGATGCAAAAGGGTGGAATGAAGAATATGATGCGTCAAATGAAAGGCATGATGCCTGGTGGCGGTATGTTCCCAGGTCGTTAATAGTCTGATTTTTAATGGTTTTAAAGCTTTTATTCTACTTAAACGGTGAAAAAGTAACTAAAGCAGTTGCATTCGTCGCCCCAAAGGGTAAAATTCCGAGGCTTTATTTTGGCACGGACCTCGTTTTTATAGCGGGGTCATTTAATTTACAGTAATGCAAAGAGGACGATATGGTAACCATTCGTTTGGCACGTCACGGCGCTAAGAAGCGTCCATTCTATCAAATCGTTGTTGCTGACGCACGTGCTCCACGTGACGGCGCAAACATCGAGCAAATCGGTTTCTTCAACCCACTAGCTAAGGGTCAAGAAGAGCGTTTACGTTTAGATCTAGATCGCGTAAACCACTGGTTAGGTCAAGGCGCATCTGCGACTGATCGTGTAGCTAAACTAATCAAAGATGCAGCTAAAGCTGTAGCTTAATTAGTACTTAGGTACAAGAGAAAAACGATGAGTATTAAAAACCAAGACCACATTATTGTCGGTAAACTGGGTGCCACCTACGGTATCAAGGGTTGGCTCAAAGTTTTTTCCTACACCGAACAATCTGAAAGTATTTTTTCCTACACCCCTTGGATGATTAAAATCAAAGGCGAGTGGACGGAAATCCATGTTGAATCATGGAAACGCCACGGTCAAGGTCTTGTTGCTAAACTAGAAGGCATGGATATCCGCGAGGATGCACAAGTTTTCACTAATGTTGAAGTAGCAGTTTTGGCTGATCAACTACCCGCATTGTCAGATGAAGAATTCTACTGGCGTGAGTTGTTTGGTATGTCAGTTGTCACTACTGAAGGTTACGACCTAGGTAAAGTCACTGATATCCTGGAAACAGGTTCAAACGACGTGTTAGTTGTTAAGGCAAATCTTAAGGATGCTTTCGGACAGAAGGAACGTTTAATCCCGTTCCTCGATGAGCAGGTCATCAAGTTGATTGATCGCACTGCTCAGCGGATCGAAGTTGACTGGGATCCTGAGTTTTAACCTCCGGTAATTAAGCGAGTGAGCATATGTGGGTTGGAGTAATCAGTCTTTTTCCTGAAATGTTCTCTACCATTACCAATTATGGGGTAACAGGCCAGGCGGTAAAAAAAGGCCTTTTGAGTGTTGATACGTGGAATCCTCGTGATTTTACGCACGACAAACATCGTACGGTGGATGATCGACCGTATGGTGGTGGACCAGGTATGTTAATGATGGTACAGCCTTTGCGCGATGCCATTCACACTGCCAAAAAATCTGCAAAAGGTCAGGCTAAAGTAATCTACCTTTCCCCTCAAGGCCGTAAGCTGGATCAAGCTGGTGTTGAGGAGTTAGCGCAGACAGAGAATTTAATTCTTATCTGTGGTCGCTATGAAGGGGTTGATGAGCGCATTATCCAGCAAGAGGTAGACGAAGAATGGTCTATCGGTGATTTTGTGTTAACGGGTGGCGAATTGCCAGCTATGACGCTAATTGATGCAGTGGTTCGGTTTGTACCGGGTGTACTGGGTGATTTTGCGTCAGCAGAAGAAGATTCTTTTGCAAATGGCTTGTTAGATTGTCCTCATTACACAAGACCTGAATTGTTGGACGGGCATGAAGTACCTTCGGTATTAATGTCTGGCAATCATAAAGAGATTAGTCGCTGGCGATTAAAGCAATCGCTGGGCCGTACATGGCTGAGAAGACCAGAGCTCCTGGAAAACCTAGCTCTGACTGACGATCAGGAATTCTTGCTCGCGGAATTTATCCGCGAATATAAAGCAAGCATTTAATTAATTTAGTATCAGTTTATTCTAGGGTATATACCAAATGAGTAACATCATTAAAGCTCTTGAGCAAGAGCAACTAAAAACAGACCTACCGACTTTCGCACCAGGTGACACTGTTGTTGTACAAGTTAAGGTAAAAGAAGGTGACCGTGAGCGTCTACAGGCTTTTGAAGGCGTTGTAATCGCAATCCGTAACCGTGGTCTACATTCAGCATTTACTGTTCGTAAAATGTCGAACGGTGAAGGCGTTGAGCGTGCGTTCCAAACTCACTCTCCAGTAGTTGACAGCATTACTGTTAAACGTCGTGGTGCAGTACGTCGTGCCAAGTTGTACTACCTACGTGAGCGTTCTGGTAAATCAGCACGTATCCGCGAGAAGCTTACTAAGAAATAATAAGCGTCTGACGTTTATCGAAAAGCCCACCTATTTGGTGGGCTTTTTTTTGCTTTAAATTTGAGCAAAGAAAAACCAGCGCTAAGCACTGGTTTATTTATATAGCTATCTGCTAGTTACCGAGATATTAGCTCTTTGACGATAAAGGGGGCGTTGTTGACTGCTCTTCATCACAATTAATTACGCCTTTACCTTGTGATTTTTTAATGATCATCAATGTAATACCGATCGTCGCTACCATGGCGATAATGGTAGATACAGTCATTGGTAAGCCAAAGCCAAGTTGATCATTATTGAGAATAAAACAGATGCATACCGTAGTCATGAACATGGCAGGAATGGTTGCTACCCAATGCAGTTTATCAAGTCGTAATAGATAAGCCGATGCAGTCCAAAGCATCATCACTGCTGTGGTTTGGTTTGCAAAGCCAAAGTAACGCCAAATAATGGCAAAATCGACTTGGGTTAAAATGGCGCCTAATACAAACAGTGGCATAGCCATTAATAAGCGATTGCGCAGCGGCTTTTGATCCATATTAAAATATTCAGCCAAAATTAAACGACTAGAACGAAATGCAGTATCGCCAGAAGTAATCGGTAAAATAACCACTCCAAGAAAGGCAATGATGCCACCAAAGACACCTAATAAGCCAAATGATGAACTATAGACTACATTACCGGGACCACCGTTAGCGACAGCGTCAGAGAGTGCTTCAATTGAACCAAAGAATGATAGCGCTAGTGCACACCAAATTAGCGCGATAATACCTTCACCAATCATCGCACCATAAAAGATGAAGCGGCCGTTTTGTTCGTTTTCAATACAACGAGCCATTAGTGGAGATTGGGTGGCATGAAAACCTGAAATTGCACCACAAGCAATGGTGATAAACAGCGCTGGCCATAAAGGTAAGTCATTAGGGTTCATGTTGGTAAACATATGGCTGATTTCAAAGCCACCTAATAATTGATGTTCATCTGAAATGCCGATTGCGGTAATTAATCCAACAGACATGAAAATAAGTAATGCACCAAAGAAAGGATAAAAACGACCAATGATTTTATCTACCGGTACAATTGTTGCCAAAATATAGTAACCAAAAATAATCACGACCATGGTGGTCATTGAGACATTTAAGTTAGTTTGATCGTTAATTAAATTAGTGATCATTCCTGCAGGCGCTGAAACAAATACAACCCCAACTAGCAGTAACAGTACGATAGCAAAGATATTCATAAAATGTTTTGCACCGTTACCCAAGTAGCGTCCTGTTAATGTTGGGACTGATGCACCACCATTACGAACTGAAAGCATGCCTGAAAAATAATCGTGGACGGCGCCTGCAAAAATACAGCCAAGTACAATCCATAACATTGCTGCGGGACCATATAATGCGCCCATGATAGGACCAAAGATAGGACCAACACCTGCAATGTTTAATAGCTGCACTAAGTAGACTTTATTGTTCGACATTGGAACATAATCGACCCCATCTTGCTTAGTGTAAGCGGGGGTTTGACGATTAACATTTACACCAAAGACTTTTTCAATAAAGCTACCGTAAATAAAATAGCCGCCAATTAAGGCTGCAACACAGAGTAAAAACCACGCCATATATATCCTCGTTATCGAATGTGTGACTTAACTAAAAGGGATCGTATTATTCCTGCTGCTAACCAGTGTAATAGTTTCAATTTTTTGCTTCTTAATATAATGTTATGAATGTGATATGCATTAATATTCAACAATGACTTCTCTCGATATTTGTTAATATAAGCACGTTTTTAATGTGGTATAGCTGTCCATGTGCTTTTCTAAAAGGAATGCATAATGATAAATAAAGCCGCGTTTTTAATTCAATAGCGTCTGAAATACCAGTCATGATAAAGAACCGTGAAATCAATTAGAATGCCATTTGTAAATAAATGTTTACAAATGGAGTTTTATGTTTACAAGTTGTTGCAAAGGTGATGATGCAGTTGTTATGTTGGTGACAGACTATTTATAACTGGCAGAGATCACTGATGGAAAAAGATGGCTTAAACAACATTCATATTGCTGAAGAATCCGTGTTAATTACGCCTGCGCAATTGAAACGCAAGATGGCAGTATCAAGTACGGCGCTGGCATTTATTGAGCAGTCACGTCAAACGATTGCCGATATTATTCATCATCGCGATCAGCGCTTATTGGTGGTATGTGGGCCGTGCTCGATTCATGATATTGAACAAGCGAAAGCATATGCCCAAAAGTTAAAACGCTTGGCAGCTGAATTAGATGACCAGCTTTATATTGTGATGCGGGTGTACTTTGAAAAACCTCGTACGACAGTGGGTTGGAAAGGATTAATTAACGATCCTTATCTTGACGGTTCGTTTGAAATTGAAGAAGGGCTACATATTGGGCGTCAATTACTGATTGATTTAGTTGAAGAGGGCATTCCTGTTGCGACTGAAGCCCTTGATCCGATCAGCCCCCAATATTTAGGTGACTTGTTTAGCTGGTCTGCTATTGGTGCTCGCACCACGGAGTCACAAACACACCGTGAGATGGCGAGTGGATTATCGATGCCAGTCGGATTCAAAAATGGTACTGATGGTAGCTTAGCGACGGCTATTAATGCGATGCAAGCGGCAGCATCTGGACATAAGTTCATGGGGATTAATCCTAATGGACAAGTTGCTCTACTTGCAACACAAGGTAATCCTGATGGTCATGTTATTTTACGTGGCGGTAAACAAACCAATTATGATTCTGTATCTGTGGCTGAATGTGAAACTGAAATGTTAGCATCAGGCCTTACTCCTTCGTTGATGATCGACTGTAGTCATGCTAATTCCCTTAAAGATTATCAGCGTCAGCCTTTAGTGGCGACGGATGCAATTCATCAGATTCGAGAAGGAAACCGTTCAATTATTGGTTTAATGATTGAGAGCCATCTTAATGAAGGGAATCAAAGTGCAGATTTACCATTACAAGATATGGCTTATGGGGTTTCAATTACTGATGCGTGTATTAGTTGGGAAACAACAGAACAATTATTACGAAAAGCCCATCAAGAGTTAGTGCCGTTTCTACAAAATAGAATTAAATAATCCTTTGCATTATAGTTGCAGTTGGATAAATACGGATGTCAAAAGTCATGGTTGCTGAATTAAGCATATTAAGAGATCAAATAGATGATGTTGATCGTCAGATGGTGGAGCTATTAGCGCGCCGTTTAGCGTTAGTCGAACAAGTTGGTGTTGTTAAGAGCCAACATGGATTGCCTATTTATGCCCCTGATCGTGAAGCGGCAATGTTGGCATCTCGCCGTCAAGAAGCAGAGTCAAAAGGTGTGCCTGCTGATTTGATTGAAGATGTGTTACGGCGCACGATGCGAGAATCGTACTCCAGTGAAAATGATTCAGGGTTTAAATGTTTAAATCCGCAATTACGTCCAATTGTAATTATTGGTGGTTATGGCCAGTTGGGGCAATTATTCCAACGTCTATTTACCTTGTCTGGTTACCAAGTACGTTTACTTGGCAGCCAAGACTGGGATCGAGCTGATGAGATATTACATGATGCGGGAATGGTGGTTGTTTCTGTTCCAATTCATATGACAGAAGCGATTATCACCAAATTAGGTAATCTGCCTGATGACTGCATTTTTACAGATCTTACGTCGGTTAAAAGTGGCCCACTGCAAGCTATGTTAGCGATCCATCAAGGCCCTGTCGTGGGATTACATCCGATGTTTGGTCCTGATATTCCAAGTTTGGCTAAACAGGTGATCGTTTATTGTGATGGTCGTAATCCTGAAAGCTACCAATGGTTATTGGAACAGTTTCAAATTTGGGGGGCATCATTAAACCGCATCAGTGCGATTGAACATGATCAGGGTATGACGTTGATTCAAGCTTTACGCCATTTTACGTCGTTCGTTTATGGGGTTCATTTGGCTGAAGAAGATCCTAAAATCGAACAGCTAATGTCGCTAAGCTCACCAATTTATCGTTTAGAGTTAGCGATGGTTGGGCGTTTGTTTGCTCAAGACGCGCAGTTATATGCGGATATTATTATGTCAGCACCTCAAAACTTAGCGATGATCAAACGTTTTCATCAGCGTTTTGGTGAAGCGATTGCAATGTTAGAGCGTCAAGATAAAGCGGCGTTTAAACAAGCGTTTGGACAGGTTGAGCATTGGTTTGGTGACTATGCCCAACATTTTTTAGTCGAGAGCCAGGGACTACTTAGACAGGCGAATGATTCAACTCGATATAAATAGTATTAACGCTGAAATATGAACACGAAAAAGCCCACTTTCAATCTGAAAATGGGCTTTTTTAATTACGGTTATATGAACATGTTTTGAGAAGATTATTCGCCAAATTCAACTTCAGTAGGCGTAACATTTTCGCTAGGATAACAGCCTAAGACTTTAATAAAGCGGGTTAAACGGGTGAGATCTTCTAAGACTTGTTGCATTAGTGGATCTTTTAAATTGATCTCGACATCAACATAGAACATTTCTTCCCATGGATTACCAATGACTGGGCGAGATTCCAGTTTAGTCATATTTATTTTGGCATTACGAAGCACCACTAAACATTCAACTAATGAGCCCGCAGCTTGTGCGGTTGACATAATTAATGTCGTTTTAGCTGGAATTAATGAATTGACGCTAACGGGCTTACGGGCAACAACAATAAAACGGGTAAAATTTTCTTGTTGGTTAGCAATATTGGTTTTAATCGGAGTTAAGCCATAGATCTCACCACTTGATGCATTACCAATAGCAGCGACATTAGGTTGTTTAAGCTCTGCGACGGTGAGCATTGCATCTGCTGTACTTGAACAATATTGTTGGTTAATTTTTCCCATGCCATGGAGGAACTCACTGCATTGCTGGTGAGGTTGTGGATGGGAATATAGGGTATCAATCTGTTCGAGTTGTGTATCAACGGCAGTCAATAAGCAGTGTTCTATGGGTTGGGTTATTTCCCCGACAATCGATAAACTGGTGTGCTGCAATAAGTCATACACTTCATTGATTGAGCCTGAGCTGGTGTTTTCTATTGGTAGAACACCATAATCAGCATGGCCTGTTTCAACTTCATTGACGATATCTCGAAAAGATGAACAGCTAATTTCCAC
Source organism: Photobacterium sp. S4TG1 (assembly GCF_036040035.1). Taxonomy (NCBI): domain Bacteria; kingdom Pseudomonadati; phylum Pseudomonadota; class Gammaproteobacteria; order Vibrionales; family Vibrionaceae; genus Photobacterium; species Photobacterium sp. S4TG1. Next base: position 6,927 of record NZ_JAYXUH010000026.1, on the reverse strand, counting down.
TAATTGGGTTTGTTTGCGGCTAAAATAATTGCGGCTTGCAAGGTGTGAATATGATCCTTTGGCACCTAAAAAAGAGACTCGTGCCGTTGGTGATGCATTCTCTGGATTAAGTAAACGTTGTAAGTAAGCTTGTTGATAGAGAACCGAGTCTTCAATGATGGTGTGGAAAATTTGAGTAACGTATAGCGGATCAAGCTGATGTTCTTTTCCCGTGTCGATTAAGCGTAATAGTAATGCTTGCTCACGTGCTTGATCACGGACGGGTTTAGCAGTATCAATTTTACTTTTAGCGACCTCAAGGCTTAATGTGCGACGTTCAGCTAAAAGTGCTAATAATGCATTGTCAATACGAGTGACATTACTGCGAATATCATCCAATGAAGAGTGTGTGTTATCGGTCATAGCGATCCCTATTATGATCGGCTTTCTTAAACCTGAAAGCAGCATATTATCGTTTTATCATTGCAATCCACATTAGGCAGGGTAGCTTTTTTTGTCAAGCTCAAAGCAAACAGCCCTGCATTTGCAGGGCTGTTTTAAATCCTCTTAATCATTAACGATTATGCTTCATCAAATTCTACTTCGTCATCATATTCAGTTGTATCTTCAGCTTCTGCTGGTTTTTCGCTATGACTTGCACGACGTGCATTTGGTTTGTGAGCTTGTTTCTTCAATTGGCGATCAAGTTTTTGGTAAAGATCTGTAATCGCACCAAACAAGTCTTCATGCTCTGCAGAAGCGACTAATTGTCCTCCAGCAATGCTAACAGAGGCCTCAATTTTAAATAGCTTGCTTGGCTCTTTGCTAATCATGATATGTTTTTTAATTAGCGGTACTTGAAGTTTTTCTAACTTATCGAATTTAAATTCAAAACGCTCACGGATAGCCGGGGTGATATCGATGTTTTTGCCAGTGATTTCTAATGTCATATTTATCTTCCTCGTTTGCTACCCTTCGTTGGGTTAACTTCAGATTACTAAAATTACTAACTAATAACGTGATCTGTGTCACACTGTTGTCGTTAGTGATTTTTTAGCGAAAAAAATGTGACCAAAGTAGGTTTGTTGCAAAAAAGTATCTAAAAAACACTTGAGCTTTATTGATAAACTAAGGCAGTATGGAGATAGATTTATTGCTGGTGGCTAATGCTAACTAGGGAATAAATACGTTTAATTTCAATTTGTTGTGTGTTTTTTGTTCGCCGTATTTAGATTGAGATTCGGACGTTATTGAGTGAAGTAAATATTTATTATTAACATATTCATAAAAATGGCAGCTCATTGAGCTGCCATTTTTTATTGCTGCGTTGCGATGGTCTTTATTTTACTGGGTTAAGTTTAATCATCGCTTCTGTGCGAGAGACTTCTTTATCCAGTTTTAATTTCTCATACGCTGTTTTTTCAAGTAATAGTGACTTACGTGCAGCACTGGTGTCTGGGTATAAGCGTTGTACTTGTTGGCAACGGTTGATCGCTGCAATCCATGCTTCACGGCGCACATAAAAATCAGCAACAGCTAGATCATATTCAGCAAGTTGGTTTTTTAAAAAAACCATGCGAGCTTTCGCATCTGCGTCATACTGACTATCAGGGAAGCGTTCTAATAAGTATTTAAAATCGCGAAATGCTTGGCGTGAAGGGGTTGGATCACGATCAAAACGATCAATATTGAACATGTCATGCATAAAGCTACGATCTTGCGCCATGTGCGTTAGACCACGCATATAATAAACCCAATCTGCTTGTGGATGGGTTGGATTTAAGCGTAAAAAACGCGCAATTGTGGCTTGAGATAATGGCAAGTCATCATTTTTGTAGTAGGCATAGATTAAATCTAATTGTACTTGATCTGAGTAAGCACCAAATGGATAACGAGAGTCCATTGCCTCTAGGCGCTCGATAGCATTATTCCAATTACCGCTCTGCAAAGCTTGCTGGGCAGTAGAATATAAGTCTGATGGTGGAACATCAGGAATGACTTTCTCAGTACTGGAACAGCCTGAAAGCAAGGCTACAGCAAGAAAAGTTGATATTGTCAGGCGTTTCATTACGGCGTCAGTTTCCTTGATAAAAATTTTATTTTGCTCGATCCATTACGGACTGAGCCGTTAACAGATACAATGACATTATATTAGTTTACATCAAGCATCGTTTTATTAAGCTTGGTACATTTTACGCAGCGTATGGCAATTAGTCTCACGCTTTTTAAAAAAGTTCGTTATGGCACAGCAAATAGAATTAACAAATACAGTTAGCGAAAGCCAACTAGGCAAGCGCCTTGATCAGGTTATTGCTGAATTATATCCCGATTATTCCCGCTCTCGTATCAAAGAGTGGATTCTAAAGGACATGGTTTCAGTAAACGGTAAAATTGACAACAAACCACGTTCAAAAATGATGGGTGGTGAAGAATTATTTATTCAAGCCGAAATCGAAGATGAAATGCGTTGGATTGCGCAAGACCTTCCACTTGATGTTGTTTATGAAGATGACGACATTTTAGTGATCAATAAACCACGTGATTTTGTGGTTCACCCAGGTGCGGGTACACCCGATGGCACAGTGCTAAATGCGCTGTTATATCATTACCCAGCATTGGCTGAAGTGCCACGTGTGGGTATTGTGCACCGTTTGGATAAAGACACGACGGGTTTGATGGTCGTGGCAAAGACGATTCAATCACAAACACGTTTAGTGCGTGCGCTGCAAAAGCGTAAGATCACCCGTGAATATGAAGCGATTGCAATTGGCCAAATGACTGGGGGGGGCACGATTGAGAAACCTATCGGTCGTCATGCAACTAAACGTATTTGTATGGCAGTACACGAGCTAGGTAAAGATGCAATTACCCATTACCGTGTTGCTGAGCGTTTCCGTGAACATACTCGTATTGTATTACGTCTAGAAACGGGCCGTACTCACCAAATTCGTGTGCACATGTCTTACATGAGTCATCCGTTAATTGGTGATGTGATTTACGGTGGCCGTCCGCGTCCGCCACGTAACGCATCTGATGAATTTATTCATGCATTACGTTCATTTGATCGTCAAGCATTGCACGCACGTATGTTGCGTCTATCACACCCAATGACGGGTGAGTTAATGGAATGGCATGCTCCATTACCAAACGACATGGTTGCAATGATTGATATTTTACGTAAAGACAACGCTGAAAATAACGAAGATATGTATTAATGCGAACCATTATTCCTAACTGGCCAGCTCCAGAGAATGTGTTAACGGTGAGTACAACCCGTTTGGGCGGTGTCAGTTCTGCACCCTACAATGCACTCAATTTGGGATTGCACGTTGGGGATGATGTAAGTTCTGTACTGACAAATCGTCAATTATTGAAACAGCATTGTTGGTTAATTGCTGAACCGGCGTGGCTAAATCAAATTCACAGTCCAATTGTGATTGATCTTACTGCGCCGTTAACTGACGTTATCGACGCTGATGGTAGTTTTACCCGTGAGCCTGGCTTAGCCTGTGCCATCATGACGGCTGACTGTTTGCCTGTTCTGTTGTGTAATAAGCAAGGAACTGAAGTGGCTGCTGTTCATGCTGGGTGGCGGGGATTGGCTGCTGGAGTGATTGATAACGCCATTGCTAAATTTTCCTGTCCTAGCGCTGATATTATGGCGTGGATGGGACCTGCAATCGGCCCGACAGCGTTTGAAGTTGGCAGTGAAGTACGTGAGCAGTTTATTGATGTTGACGCTAATGCTGCTGATGCTTTTATTGCTCATGGTGATAAGTGGCTAGCTAATCTGTATTTATTAGCACAACAATGCTTACAACGGCATGGTATCAGCGCTATTTATGGTGGCGAGTACTGTACGTTTAATAATGACGAGTTATTTTATTCTTATCGTCGTCAAGCGGTCACTGGGCGTCAAGCATCATTGATTTGGTTGCGTTAATGTTTCAGCATTAATGACAAATAATAAGCGGGCATATTGGCGAACAATATACCCGCTTTTTTTTGCAGCATTATTTTGCGATTTAAGAGCCTTGAAAAACACCCATTAATTACCATATAACTAGTAACAGGTTATTAAATTTATTATTGGGGGACCTATGCGTCTTGACCGATTTACTAGTAAGTTCCAAGCTGCCATATCTGATGCTCAGTCATTAGCTCTAGGGCGAGATCATCAATACATTGAACCTGCTCATCTTATGGTGGCGTTATTAAACCAAGAAGGCAGTACTGTACGTCCTTTACTTACCCTTTTGAATGTAGATTCTACTCAGCTTCGTTCGCGTTTGGGTGAGATACTAGAGCGTATTCCAAAAGTGACTGGTATTGGTGGTGAAGTACAGCTATCAAATAGTATGGGCGCGTTATTAAACATGTGTGACAAACTCGCACAAAAACGTAATGACAAGTTTATTTCATCTGAATTATTTATTCTTGCTGCGGTTGATAATGATAAAGGTCCATTGGGGGATTTATTACGAGAATTGGGCTTAAAAGCCGATCAGATAGGTAAAGCGATTGATCAAATTCGTGGTGGTCAGAAAGTTGATGACCCAAATGCAGAAGAAAACCGTCAAGCATTAAGTAAATACACTATTGATTTAACTGAGCGTGCTGAACAAGGTCGGTTAGATCCCGTGATTGGCCGTGATGATGAAATTCGCCGTACCATTCAAGTATTGCAGCGCCGTACTAAAAACAACCCAGTGATTATTGGTGAACCTGGTGTGGGTAAAACAGCGATTGTTGAAGGTTTAGCACAGCGTATTGTTAATGGCGAAGTGCCAGAAGGTTTACGTGATAAGCGTGTATTATCATTAGATATGGGGTCATTGATTGCTGGGGCTAAATTCCGCGGTGAATTTGAAGAGCGTTTAAAAGCAGTACTGAACGAGCTGTCTCAAGAAGATGGTCGCGTGATCCTCTTTATTGATGAAATCCATACTATGGTTGGCGCTGGTAAAGGCGAAGGCTCAATGGATGCCGGTAACATGCTAAAACCTGCTCTTGCCCGTGGTGAGCTTCATTGTGTCGGCGCAACAACGTTAAATGAATATCGCCAGTATTTAGAAAAAGATGCGGCATTAGAACGTCGTTTTCAAAAAGTGCTGGTGGATGAGCCAAGCGTTGAAGATACCATTGCTATTTTACGTGGTTTAAAAGAGCGTTATGAGCTTCACCATCATGTAGAGATCACCGATCCGGCGATTGTTGCAGCGGCGACATTATCACATCGTTATATTTCAGATCGTCAATTGCCCGATAAGGCGATTGATCTTATCGACGAAGCTGCTTCAAGTATTCGTATGCAGATTGACTCTAAACCAGAATCAATGGATCGTTTAGAGCGCCGTATTATTCAATTAAAGATAGAGCAACAAGCATTAGAAAAAGAAAATGATGACGCTAGCCAAAAACGGTTAAGTAATTTACTTGAAGAATTAGATATTAAAGAACGTGAATATTCTGAACTTGAAGAGGTTTGGAATGCAGAAAAGGCTTCATTGTCAGGTACGCAACACATAAAAACAGAGCTTGAACAAGCACGTACTGATGTTGAAATTGCACGTCGTGCGGGCGATTTAAATCGCATGTCAGAATTACAATACGGCCGTATTCCTGAGCTTGAAAAGCAACTAGATTTAGCGGCGCAAGCAGAAATGCAAGATATGACGTTACTTAAAAATAAAGTAACCGATGTTGAAATTGCCGATGTACTTTCTAAAGCGACAGGTATTCCAGTTGCCAAAATGCTAGAAGGTGAGCGTGATAAGTTATTACGCATGGAAGATGAGTTACATAATCGTGTTATTGGTCAAGAAGAAGCCGTTGAAGCTGTAGCTAATGCGATTCGTCGTAGTCGTGCCGGTTTGTCTGATCCACAACGTCCAATCGGCTCATTTTTATTCTTAGGTCCAACGGGTGTTGGTAAAACTGAGCTATGTAAATCACTAGCGAACTTTATGTTTGATAGTGAGGATGCGATGGTACGTATCGACATGTCTGAGTTTATGGAAAAACACTCAGTGGCACGTTTAGTGGGTGCGCCTCCTGGTTATGTCGGTTATGAAGAAGGTGGTTACTTAACTGAAGCGGTTCGCCGTCGTCCATATTCCGTTATTTTGCTTGATGAAGTCGAAAAAGCGCATCCAGATGTATTTAATATTCTATTACAGGTATTGGATGATGGACGTTTAACTGATGGCCAAGGTCGTACGGTTGATTTCCGCAATACGGTGATCATTATGACTTCAAACTTGGGTTCTGATCGTATTCAAGAACATTTTGGTAGTTTGGACTACGAGGGTATCAAAGCATTAGTGATGGAAGTGGTGGGTCAACATTTCCGTCCTGAATTCATTAACCGAGTTGATGAAACAGTTGTGTTCCACCCATTGGGTAAAGAAAACATTAAACATATTGCATCTATTCAAATTGCGCGCTTGGAAAAACGTTTAGCAGAGAAAGATTTCCAGTTAGAGGTTGAAGAGAGTGCGCTAGAGTTAATTTCTGATGCTGGTTTTGATCCTGTATTTGGCGCACGTCCATTAAAACGTGCAATACAGCAATATATTGAAAATCCATTAGCACAAGATTTGTTATCAGGTAAATTTATGCCGGGTAAACCAATCGTACTGTCAGTAGTAGACGATAAGATTGTTGCTAAACAAGCGTAATAAAAAAATGATGGCTTAAAATAATCAATTATTGTTAATAAACGCCTTAGCATGCATGTGCTAAGGCGTTTTTTTAGTATTGGAATTAGTCAAAAATAAGCACTATTTATAATGAAAGCTGTTTTATTTGTCACAAAATAACATTATGGGTTAATGATTGAGCGAACGAAAGAGAAAGATAAAAATAAGGTTGTCAGCAACAAGAATCTCCCTATAATACGACCTCACTGACACGGACAACGGCGCAAGCGGTTACCGATAGTCAGTA
>NZ_JAYXUH010000025.1:0-50781 GCF_036040035.1 Photobacterium sp. S4TG1 | reverse complement strand
CTTTTCTGATGACAGTTAAGAATAAAAATATGCGGAAGTGGCGGAATTGGTAGACGCACTAGATTTAGGTTCTAGCGCCGTAAGGTGTGAGAGTTCAAGTCTCTCCTTCCGCACCATATTAGAAACCTACTCTTTGAGTAGGTTTTCTTTTATCTGCAATATAGTGATTATCGTTACCAATGACAGTTGCAAATAAAAGTACTAATAAAAAGCCGAGTAATTAATTTTACTCGGCTTTTTATGCTATTAAGTCTGTAAAAAATAGATTCAAGACAACAGCCTAGATCCCCATTGCGTATTTCAATAGTTGTTTTTTTATCACGCCAGTATGATCAGCAGCCCGTAATCCAACATTACGCAGTAGCTTTAAGGGTCCAATATTATTACTAAATGTACTGTAGAAAAAATCCATTCCAGTTTGCATAACCAAATTATCAGGCCGGCGACAACGCTCATAATTAGCTAAAACTTGAGGTTGTTGCCAATCACTGCCTGCTTGGCTTATTTTATCTAATAAGCAAGCAACATCTTTAAAACCTAAATTAACCCCTTGCCCAGCTAAAGGGTTAATGGTGTGTGCAGCATCACCTAATAACACCACATTGGGTTTATAGTATGTTTGTGCATGACGGCGGGTTAAAGGAAAACTACCATGATTAAGCACGGTAAACTCACCTAATTCACTTGGGAAAGTAGCCATGATCTCAGCCTGTAATTGCGCTGCAGGCATTGCCGATAATTGACGAATTCGAGCAGGAGAATCATACCAAACAAGTGATCCTTGATGGCCTGGCAGAGGTAAAAATGACCGTGGCCCCGCTGGAGTAAACTGTTGCCAAGTAATATCTTGCTGTGGTAACTGAGTCGCAATATTAATCAGCATACAATGCTGACGATAATCCCATGCTGTAATGCCAATATTTGCTTGCTGACGTACCTGAGAGTTCGCTCCATCAGCACCAATGAGTAAACCACAATTAAGCAGTGAGCCATCATTCAACTCGATCTGATAACCATCTTCTATTTCGGTTGCTGCCACCATGGTTGCTGGACACAATAAAGTAATATTGTCGTATTGTTCAAACTGTTGCCATAACGCTAATTGAAGTACACGGTTTTCAACGATATAACCTAATTGTTGTAATTGCATTTCATCGGCATTAAACCGTGTTCGACATTCAGGATGCTCCCACGTTTCAAGGCGCTTAAAAGGACATAAACGCATTGCCATCACAGCCTGCCATGCGCCTAATTGTTCTAATAAGGCAACTGAACGTGGAGAAATAGCCGAAACACGTAAATCCATTGCTTGGGCAGACATAAATGGCTGTGGCGCATAGCCTTCTATTACTGCCACATCTAGCCCTTGTTGAGCTAAACCTATTGCGGCAGCAGCACCAACCATACCGCCACCAGCAACAATGACATCATATTGTTCCATATCTTTACCTACCTATTATGTCCTGGCTTATTATTTGGTTATAATCTTTCAAACCATTGTGTTAGATGATTGTATAAGAAAATACAGTTACTGGGGTACTACCATAACGTATTCATCGCTAATCACCCCTTAACCTCTCTCTTTTATCGCTGACAGGAACCCAATCACCATGCTGGCAAGCTTTAAACGTTTTATTGTGAAACTTATTTTAGGCGCGTTGATTGTACCTATTGTGCTAATTGTTATTTTTAAATTTATTAACCCACCGTTTTGGGGATGGGAAATTAGCCGTACCATTTTTCCACCTCAAGGCTATCCAAAACAAACACATCATCAGTGGGTTAATCTGGACAAGATTTCAAAGAACATGCAATTAGCGGTGATAGCCTCAGAAGATCAAACCTTTCCAGAGCATCATGGTATCGATCTTAGTGCAACTCTATCTGTACTTGAACACAGTGGTAAAAACGGGCCTAGTCGTGGCGCTAGTACTATTAGTCAACAAACCGCTAAGAATGTATTTTTATTTCCAAGCCATTCTTTCATTCGTAAAGGCATTGAATTGTATTTTGCATTATGGATGGAAGTCATTTGGGGCAAAAAACGTATTTTAGAAACCTATTTAAATGTCATTGAATTTGCACCGGGAATTTATGGCGTTCAAGCTGCAAGTGAACACTTTTTCCATATTCCCGCTAGCCGCCTTAGTGCTCAACAAGCGGCACAACTGGCAGCAGTATTACCTAACCCTTATAAAATAAAAGCGAGCCCAATGAGCAATTATGTTTATCAACGCACATTATGGATTCGCAAACAAATGCGTCAACTGGGTATGGTTACGCTAAATAAGGTCTATGATGAACAATCACTTTTTAAATCTTTTAACCTCTATCGCTAGTCAATCCCAAAAGACCACACTTTTTTCAGGGTGGTGATGATCTAGTCAGACCGAGTTTAAAGCAGTACAATACGCGGCTTGCTACAGGGCATTACCTTTTACATACGGTAATGCGACCTGTCAGCCCGTAATCTGAATGTAATGAATCAACACTACGAGCGAAGAGAGATGGCGAAGAAACTGCTGATTAAAACCTGGGGCTGCCAGATGAACGAATACGATTCATCAAAAATGGCCGATCTTCTTAATGCTGCTAATGGCTTCGAGTTAACAGAAATCCCAGAAGAAGCAGATGTTCTGCTACTTAATACCTGTTCGATCCGTGAAAAAGCACAAGAAAAAGTTTTCCACCAGCTAGGCCGTTGGAAAAAATTAAAAGATAAAAAACCCGATCTAGTGATCGGCGTCGGTGGCTGTGTAGCGACTCAAGAAGGCGATTCGATTCGCAAACGCGCACCTTACGTTGATGTTATCTTTGGTCCACAAACCCTACACCGTTTGCCAGAGATGATTAAACGCTCTCAATCAAATGAAAAAACCGTAATGGATATTTCATTTCCTGAGATTGAAAAATTCGATAGTTTACCAGAACCTCGTGCAGACGGCGCAACAGCATTTGTGTCTATCATGGAAGGCTGTTCTAAATACTGTACTTATTGTGTAGTGCCTTACACCCGTGGCGAAGAAGTTAGCCGTCCAATTGATGACGTATTATTTGAAATTGCTCAACTGGCAGATCAAGGTGTACGTGAAGTTAACCTGCTTGGCCAAAACGTGAATGCATTCCGTGGTCCAACACATGATGGTGAACTTGCTAGCTTTGCTGAACTTCTACGTTTAGTCGCAGCGATTGACGGTATTGACCGTGTACGTTACACAACCAGTCACCCGATTGAATTTACTGACGATATCATTGACGTTTACAAAGATACCCCTGAACTGGTTAACTACTTACACCTACCAGTACAAAGTGGTTCAGACCGTATTCTAACGATGATGAAGCGCCCTCATACGGTACTTGAATATAAGTCAAAAATTCGTAAGTTACGTAAAGTACGCCCAGATATCACCATGAGCTCAGACTTTATTGTCGCGTTCCCTGGTGAATCTGATCAAGATTTCGAAGATACCATGAAACTGATTCGTGATATCGATTTTGATATTAGTTACAGCTTCATCTTCTCACCTCGCCCTGGTACGCCAGCAGCAGATTACCCATGTGATCTGACTGAAGAAGTGAAAAAAGAGCGTCTGTACGCCCTACAACAACAACTAAATAGTCAAGCAATGCGCCATGCACGTCAAATGCTAGGCACAGAGCAACGTATTTTAGTTGAAGGACCATCGCGTAAAAATGTGATGGAACTACGCGGTCGTACTGAGAATAACCGTATTGTAAACTTTGAAGGCTCTGCTGAGTTGATTGGTCAATTTGTTGATGTAAGAATCATCGATGTATTTACTAACTCATTACGTGGCGAACTTGTTCGTACTGAAGCAGAAATGGATCTTCGCGTTGCAATGTCACCAGCAGCAATGATGGCAAAAACGCGCCGTGAAGATGATTTAGGTGTAGGCGTATATACTCCAGAATAACTGTCGGTCACTGCCGTCAAATCACGCGCAGTAATCACTATTATTCAAAGTAAGTCGCATGCCCTGAAAATATGGTCGCCTACATTTAGGCGACCTCAATGAGAGGCAAACCTTGAGCAAGATAATTACTGTAGAATTTGATCTGGAACCTGCTGATAATCAGCGTCTTTCCAGCCTTTGTGGTCCTTTCGACGACAACATCAAACAACTAGAACGTCGTTTAGGTGTTGAAATCAATCATCGCAGCAACCACTTTAGCGTCGTGGGTCAACCACACACTGCTGATGTTGCCACCAATATAATTAAAGATTTATACGTTGATACGGCTCCCGTACACAACAACATTCCAGATATTGAACCTGACCATATTCATCTGGCGATCAAAGCTTCTGGCGTCCTAGAACAAACCGTAGAAACAAGTATTCCTTTTGGTAAAGAAGTCCATATAAAAACCAAAAAAGGGATCATAAAACCACGTACGCCCAACCAAGCCCAATACATTGCTAATATCGTAACCCATGATATTACCTTTGGTGTTGGTCCTGCGGGTACAGGTAAAACCTACCTTGCTGTTGCTGCCGCCGTCGATGCGCTTGAGCGCCAAGAAGTGCGCCGTATTCTGCTAACTCGCCCAGCTGTTGAGGCTGGTGAAAAATTAGGCTTCTTACCGGGTGATTTAAGCCAGAAAGTAGACCCATACCTACGCCCACTTTATGATGCTTTATTTGAAATGCTCGGTTTTGAACGAGTAGAAAAACTGATTGAGCGTAATGTGATTGAAGTCGCACCATTGGCTTATATGCGTGGTCGAACACTGAACGATGCCTTTATTATTTTAGATGAAAGCCAAAATACGACGGTTGAACAAATGAAAATGTTCTTAACTCGTATTGGCTTTAATTCTCGCGCCGTGATCACCGGTGATGTCACTCAAATCGATTTACCGCGTGGCGCACGTTCAGGTTTGCGTCATGCTGTTGAAGTATTATCTAATGTTGAAGATATTAGCTTTAACTTTTTCTTAGCCAATGACGTTGTGCGCCACCCTGTCGTCGCTCGCATTGTTCAAGCTTATGAAGTTTGGGAAAGTGAAGATCAAAAACAACGTAAACAAGCAGAACAACGTCGTCGTACAGAACAAGACGCCAAAGACGCCGCCTTATTCGCCGTTGCGACTGCCGCTAAAATTGAATCACAAAAGAGTAACTAATGGCGATTTATCTTGATCTACAACTTGCAACAGCAGACGAAACTGGATTACCAACTGAAGCTGAATTCCAGCAATGGTTAAATGCCGCAGTCACGCCATTTCAGGCTAATGCTGAAGTCACTATTCGATTAGTTGACGAGCAAGAAAGCCACGCACTTAATCTTGAGTACCGTGGTAAAGATCGACCAACAAACGTACTTTCATTTCCATTTGAAGCGCCACCTGAAATCGAAATGGACTTACTTGGCGATTTAATTATTTGTCGCCAAGTTGTCGAAGCTGAAGCACTTGAACAACCGAAACCGCTTAAAGCGCATTGGGCACATATGGTTGTACACGGCAGTCTGCATCTGCTAGGTTATGATCATATCGAAGACGATGAAGCAGAAGAAATGGAAGCATTAGAGACTGAAATCATGCAAAACATGGGTTTTGTCGACCCTTACATTTCTGAAAAGTAGTAACATACCAACGAATATTCCGCGGCTTAATTAACTTAAGTCGCATTTCCGTGGCAATGTCCACTTAGTTGATAAAGTAAATAATGAACGAAGATAACTCTCCAACAACTGAAGGTCCGAGTAGAAAATCCTTCTTTGAACGTATTGGCCAATTTTTCCAAGGCGAACCACAAAACCGTGAAGAATTAGTTGAAGTATTCCGTGATTCGGAAGAAAACGATTTGATAGACCATGACACTCGAGACATGCTTGAAGGTGTAATGGAAATTGCTGAAATGCGTGTACGTGACATTATGATTCCACGTTCACAAATGACCACTATCGAGCGTTCTCAGAAGCTAGAAGATCTTATTGATTTAATTGTTGAAGCTCAACACTCTCGCTACCCTGTTATCAGTGATGATAAAGACCATGTTGAAGGCATTCTATTAGCCAAAGACTTACTGCGTTATTTATTACCTGATAGCGAACCTTTTGATATCGACAAAGTATTACGTCCTGCCGTTGTAGTGCCAGAAAGTAAACGCGTTGATCGCCTATTAAAAGAATTCCGCGAAGAGCGTTACCACATGGCAATTGTGGTTGATGAGTTTGGTGGTGTATCTGGTGTTATCACTATTGAAGACATTCTTGAGCAAATTGTTGGCGAAATCGAAGATGAATTCGACGACGAGGAAGAGCAAGAAGTTCGTCAATTAAGTAAGCATACTTACGCGGTCAAAGCCCTAACAACCATTGAAGATTTCAATGAACTGTTCCACACCTCATTTTGTGACGAAGAAGTCGATACTGTCGGCGGCTTAGTTATGATGAGTTTTGGTCACCTGCCATCACGTGGTGAAGTCGTTGAAGTTAATGGTTATTCTTTTAAAGTGACCTCGTCTGATAACCGCCGTGTTATCCAGTTACAAGTAACTGTACCGGACGAAGCATTTCAACCTACCATTACTCCGTAAATGATGACAAAAAAAACACTCATCTCATTGGGACAGTTGCTTGCAGCTGTCCCTGCGGGTGCAATTGCGACCTTGTCTTTTGCCCCTTATGACTACGCATTTATCGCACCATTAACTCTGATTCTGTTTTTCCTTTTATTACAGAAACAATCTCCTAAACGCTCAGCACTGATTGGCTTTTTTTATGGTCTAGGCATGTTTGGTACCGGCATCAGCTGGGTACATGTCAGCATTGATACCTTTGGCGGTATGCCTAAAATTGCCAGCATGTTCTTAATGTGCTTATTAATTAGCTATTTAGCGTTATATCCAGCGTTATTTGGCTATTTATTTAATCGCTTTAACCGTCAACGTCCTTTGCACCAATTACTGCTATCTGGCCCTGTTATTTGGTTGGTACTTGATTGGATCCGTGGTTGGCTCTTTACTGGCTTTCCTTGGCTATGGATGGGATACAGCCAGCTTAATACGCCATTGGCACACTTCGCACCCATTTTTGGTGTCGAAGGGATCACCCTCGCATTAGTGCTCATCTCGGGATCGATTACTGCGACCCTCTATTACCGTAACTGGCGTCCATTCATGGTTGCGGTGTTAGTGGTAATATTAGCCGTATTAGCGGGTATTCCGCAGTGGGTAAAACCCGATCCTAAGCACAGTGTTAGCGTTGCTTTAATTCAAGGCAATATTTCACAAGAAGAAAAGTGGTTACCTAGTCATCGCTGGCCAACCTTGATGAAATACATGGATCTCACCCGTGATAATTGGGGTTCAGATTTAATTATATGGCCAGAAGCTGCTATTCCAGCACTTGAAGAAGATATTCCGACCTTCTTGCAAAATCTTGATGCTGCAGCACGTGCCAATAACAGCACGGTGATTACGGGTATTTTAGATCAAAAAGCTGATGGAGAGTTTTTTAATAATATATTAACTCTGGGTGTCGATGCAGATGGGCCGTATAACTACAATACAGCCACGCGTTACACTAAGCATCATCTGTTACCTTTTGGTGAATTTGTACCGTTTGCGAGCATTCTACGTCCATTAGCACCGTTCTTTAACCTGCCAATGTCATCATTTAGTCGTGGCGCTTATATTCAACCAAATATTGAGGCGCATGGTTATTCAATTGCACCTGCTTTGTGTTATGAGATAGCGTTTGGTGAGCAAATTCGTGAAAACATCACCAAAAAAACAGAGTTACTACTCACGCTTTCTAATGATGCTTGGTTTGGGCGATCAATCGGGCCTTTCCAACATATGGAAATAGCCCAAATGCGGGCGCTTGAGTTTGGTAAACCATTATTACGTGGCACAAATACTGGTATTACTGCCGTGGTTGACCATAATGGTCACATCACCAAAGAATTACCGCAATTTGTAACAGGTGTTTTAAAAGATAAAGTCATTCCAACCATTGGAATGACACCGTATACCACTTTAGGCAGCTGGCCATTATATGGTTACTGTTTATGGGCGTTAGCGTTATCTTGGTTACTTGTTCGACGTAAACGCGGACATTTCCGTGACTTACCTCCAACGGAAACAGAATAAACTATAAGGTGAAGCTAATAACTTCACCTTTTTTTTTACGATTAGTTTATTGTCATCTCATAAACCAATAACAACCGCAATTCCGCGAGTATCAACTCCTCGGAGCGAGATAAGGAACGATAGATGAAAACGACACATAAAATTTTTACAACTTTGTGTTCATTATTAATGTTGATGCTCTCAACACAAGTACTTGCTCAAGAACAACACAATGACACCAAAGACGCATTAGCTCTTTTTTACAAATCCCCACAAACACAACCTTTTTTCCATTCTGCTTATGGGTATGCCATTTTTCCATCAGTAGGTAAAGGAGGCTTTTGGATCGGTGGTGCTTATGGTTCTGGCGTCGTATTTAAAGCCAATCAAGCAATGGGATTTGCTAAACTTTATCAAGTATCTATCGGGCTCCAATTTGGTGGCCAAGCCTTTAGCGAAATTTTATTCTTCCAAGATAAGCGAGCCTACGATCGTTTCATTGATGGCGGATTAGAATTAGATGCTCAAGCATCAGCGGTTGCCCTAACAGAAGGTGCCTCTGCTAAAATAGGTACCGCAGGTGCGGGAATGAATGCCGGTAGTGACTACATGACCCAAAGCTACATTAATGGTGTTGCTATCTTCACCCGCGCTAAAGGCGGCGCCATGATTGAAGCATCACTAGCTGGCCAAAAGTTCACTTACGAGCCAATGACAGCCGCAACTCGCCAGATCAAAGGCTACAATGATGTTCTGCCGACATTTAACAAAGAATATAAGCAGTCTCCAACTGTGCCTCAACCACAACGATCACAACCGATGCAAAAGCCAGCCGATACGGTTAAACCGGCAAACTCTGCTGTTGTTGTCGATATTATTGAAAAACCAGATTATTAATGAATCGTTAGGTTTTGAGCAATAAAAAACGCAGCCCTTATGGCTGCGTTTTAGTCCACGTTAAAATAACGTTCAACGTTATTTATGGGTTGAGTGGCAACCGCGAAAAATGTTTACAGCCACACTTCACACACGGAGCAATACGAGTAACATGAGTGATCATTTCTGTATGGCCACATTGTTCACACACAAGATTACCCAAGCCGACAAGCTCACCCGCCTGATAAACACCTTTATGCTGTATATCATCCATCACTTCAATCCACTCTAATTGTGTTTTATCTGTGATCTCAGCTAAATTCTTCCAAATGCTTTCACTGACTAACTTATAAAATGGACTTTCACTGAAAGGCTCTGAGCTATTTTTCACTTCTTCCGTAAAAGTTTTTAAATCGCTTTTGACATAAGCTTCAACTAATGACAATTCATCTTTAGTCATATCACTCGCCGCTTTACCATAAAGCTCAGTCGTTTTAAGATCACTTTTGATGTACGCTTCGATTAATGCAAGCTCATCTTTGGTCATATCACTGGCAGCTTTACCGTAAAGCTCAGTCATTCTAAAAAACTTCTTTAGCTCTTCTGGACTATGCTTAAGCGCTTCAGTTACTTTTTCTAATACCGCTTCATAATGCTTTTGTTGCTTAGTCATGGGATTAATCCTCCGCCAATGTGCGAAATAATTACGTAATTACGGCCAAATGTAAGATTAAGGTCGCCGAATCGCTATCAGCTATTGTTGACACCTTTACCTTTGGTTATCCTATGTCGATTACAATGAATGTGTTTGTATTAAACTCACAAAATTCTGGATGTCATCGATGCAAGAACAATATCGTCCACAGGACATTGAACAAAAAGTTCAAGAACATTGGGATAACAATAAGACCTTTGTTGTTAGTGAAGACCCTAATAAAGAAAAATTCTACTGTCTCTCCATGTTCCCGTACCCAAGTGGTCGCTTGCACATGGGTCACGTGCGTAACTACACTATCGGTGATGTTATCTCTCGCTACCAGCGCTTACAAGGCAAAAATGTTATGCAGCCAATTGGTTGGGATGCATTTGGCCTGCCAGCAGAGAACGCAGCAGTAAAAAATAACACTGCACCTGCGCCTTGGACATACGAAAACATCGAATACATGAAGAACCAACTTAAACTATTAGGTTTTGGTTACGATTGGAGCCGTGAATTCGCAACCTGTACGCCTGAGTACTACCGTTGGGAACAAGAGTTCTTCACTAAACTGTATAACAAAGGCCTAGTTTACAAGAAGACATCTTCTGTTAACTGGTGTCCTAACGACCAAACTGTACTTGCGAATGAGCAAGTAGAAGACGGTTGTTGCTGGCGTTGTGATACCCCTGTTGAACAAAAAGAGATTCCACAGTGGTTCATTAAGATAACTGAATACGCACAAGAGCTACTTGACGATCTTGATACTCTTGATGGTTGGCCTGAAATGGTGAAAACCATGCAGCGTAACTGGATCGGCCGTTCTGAAGGTGTTGAATTAACGTTTAACGTTAAAGGTCAAAACGATTTAGAAGTTTACACCACCCGTCCAGATACCCTTATGGGTGTAACATTTGTTAGCATTGCAGCAGGTCACCCACTCGCTGCAAAAGCGGCTGAGAACAACCCAGCCCTAGCAACCTTTATCGATGAATGCCGTAACACCAAAGTTGCTGAAGCTGAACTGGCAACCATGGAAAAGAAAGGCATGGATACTGGCTTTACGGCTATCCACCCATTAGATGGTCGTGAAGTACCTGTATACGTTGCTAACTTCGTATTAATGGATTACGGCACAGGTGCTGTAATGGCAGTTCCAGCTCACGATCAACGTGACTTTGAATTTGCAACTAAATACAACATCGACATCATGGCAGTAATTAAGCCAGAAGACGGTAGCGAATTTGATATCTCTGAAGCTGCATTCACTGACAAAGGTGTATTGTTTAATTCAGGTGAGTTTGACGGTCTAAACTTCCAACAAGCATTTGATGCTATTGCAGCAAAACTTGAAACGGAAGGTAAAGGCAAGAAGACGGTTAACTTCCGTCTTCGTGACTGGGGTGTTTCACGTCAGCGTTACTGGGGTGCACCAATCCCAATGGTAACGACTGAAGATGGTCAAGTGCATCCTGTTGCGGCAGATCAACTACCGGTTATTCTTCCAGAAGACGTGGTAATGGATGGCGTAACAAGCCCTATTAAAGCAGATCTAGAGTGGGCTAAAACCACCTTTAACGGCGAACCAGCACTACGTGAAACTGATACCTTTGACACCTTCATGGAGTCATCTTGGTACTACGCACGTTACTGTTCACCACAAGCAGATGATATTCTAGATCCTGCGAAGGCGAACTACTGGCTGCCTGTTGATCAATATGTTGGTGGTATTGAACACGCTTGTATGCACCTATTGTACTCACGTTTCTTCCACAAATTGCTACGTGATGCAGGTTACGTAACCTCTGACGAACCGTTTAAGCAACTACTATGTCAAGGCATGGTATTAGCAGATGCGTTCTTCTACACCACAGATAAAGGTGGTAAAGAGTGGGTTGCGCCAACAGATGTAACAGTTGAGCGTGATGGCAAAGGTCGTATCACAACAGCCGTAGATTCTGAAGGTCATAACGTTGAGCACTCAGGCATGATTAAAATGTCTAAGTCTAAAAACAACGGTATCGACCCACAAGAAATGGTTGATAAATACGGTGCCGATACCGTACGTCTATTTATGATGTTCGCATCACCTGCAGACATGACACTTGAGTGGCAAGAATCTGGCGTTGAAGGTGCTAACCGCTTCCTTAAACGTGTGTGGAAACTTGTACGTGAACATGCTGAAAAAGGTGAAGCTGAAACGGTTGTTGCAGCAGCACTAAGCAGCGATCAAAAAGCACTGCGTCGTGACATTCATAAAACCATTGCTAAAGTAAGTGATGATATTGGTCGTCGCCAGACATTCAATACCGCCATTGCTGCAATCATGGAATTAATGAACAAGTTAGCAAAAGCGCCACAAGACTCAGTACAAGATCGTGCTATTCTTGATGAAGCACTAAAAGCTATTGTGACGATGCTTTACCCTATGACCCCGCATATCTGTTTTGAAATGTGGCAAGCTTTGGGCCAAACAGACATTGACCATGCAGCGTGGCCACAAGCAGATGCAGCAGCATTAGTTGAAGATGAAAAGCTAATCATTGTTCAAGTTAACGGTAAACTACGTGCTAAATTAACGGTAGCGGCTGACGCAACCAAAGAGCAAGTAGAAGCGTTAGCAATGGCAGAAGAAGGCGTAACTCGCTTTACCGATGGCAACACAGTACGTAAAGTTATTTATGTACCAGGTAAACTGCTAAACATCGTAGCAAACTAATCAAGGTTACTTTGCTTTGTTAGCAAGCCTAATAAAGACAAGTGCCTTAAAGATCCCCGCTTCTGCGGGGATCTTTATAATTATGGTCATATTTAATTTTGCGCTCTGCGCATCTTCTTTTCTTTCAAGGAGCTGACTTTCGTGAAAAGTTTTTTCTCGGCCAACAGCCTAACTCGACTACTTATCATCACTCTTCTCGCGCTTACAACAGCTTCTTGTGGCTTTCATCTTCGTGGTAACTACATGCTACCAGAAGGCATTGCCAAGCTATCGTTAACCAGTTTTGATCCCTACGGCCAATTAACCCGTATGGTAAAATACCAATTTAAACTGCATGGTATTGAAGAAGTAAAACCAGCAGCAAACGTACCAAATCTTAATATCACCAGTGAATCAACTGGCGACAGTACGTTATCGCTATATCAAAATAACGGTAAAGCAGAATACGATTTAACGTTAACGGTTAACTACACTGTGACAATTCCTAATCAAGGCATTGAACAGTTTAGTACTAAAGTCACTCGTACTTTCCTAGATAACCCACTTTCAGCACTTGCAAAATCAGTAGAACGTGACGAATTAGTGAATGTGATGCGTGAACAAGCAGCACAACAAATCATGCGTAAACTGGCGCGTCTGACCACAGTGTTTAATAAAATGGAAGAAGACAAACTCAACGCTGAATTAGACCAAATATTGCATAATCAAAAAGTATCGATTAAAGATGGTAGTACAACCACTATCACCACAACACCTGCGGTAATACATAAAAAACAAGATAATAACGCCCAATGAGAGTCTACCCTGAACAACTGACGCAGCAGCTAACAAAAGGCCTGCGTCAGGCTTATTTGTTGTTTGGTAATGAACTATTATTAAAACAAGAAGCGGGCGATAACATAAAGCATATCGCCCATCAACAAGGCTTTCTTGAACGACATAGTTTTACTATCGATAATAGTCTCGATTGGAATGCAGTATTAGATTGCTGCAATGCCATGAGCTTATTTTCAGCACAACAAATTATCGAGCTTGAAATCGCTGAAACTGGATTAAATGCCAATCAATCTAAAGCATTACTCGAAGTGATAACGGCGCTAAATCCTGATATTTTATTGATCCTTACCGGTCCTAGAATCAATAAAAAACAAGAAAGCACCAAATGGTTTAAAGCGCTGGATAGTATCGGTCTGTATGTGCCTTGTAATACTCCAGACCCACGTCAAATGCCACGCTTTATTCAAGGTCGTTGTCAGTTATTAGGTTTAAAGCCCGATCATGAATCGGTACAAATGCTCGCGCAATGGCATGAGGGTAATTTACTGGCGCTATCGCAAAGTTTGCATAAATTAGTACTATTGTATCCCGATGGCATTCTCACCATCGTACGATTACAAGAAGCATTAAGTCGCCATAATCACTACACGCCATTTCAATTAATTGATGCTTTATTAGCCGGGCAAGCGAAACGAAGCCAACGAATATTGCGTCAATTACAAGCGGAAGGTGTTGAAGCCACTATTTTATTGCGAACATTACAGCGAGAATTAACTCAACTGTATAAAATGCAAGAAATGGGTAAAAAAGGTACGCCACTCAATCTCATCTTTGAACAATTTAGAGTGTGGCAAAACCGACGTGAAATGTATATTGGCGCATTACATCGACTATCTCTAACAACCTTAGTAACGATTATTCATCAACTAACGTTATTAGAAATTCAAGTTAAAACTGACTATGACACCCAACCATGGTCAGCCTTGAGTTGCTTATGTGCAGAGATGTGCGGTATTACAACCCACTTACAACCACGAGATTAATATCAATACAGGTCAAAATTGCGACTTTTTGCCAGTTTGAAGCAAATCACTCAACAAACATGCGAAAAAATACCGTCTGAACCTTGTCCGCTTATCGCTGTCTGATAAGAGCATGGTATACTGCGGCACAATTCATGGTCAGTATGTCTATTTGACATTATAGATGCTAGTTATAGCGTCATTCGGCCAATACTATACTAACACTCAAGTGAGGGAATCCCTTTGCAGGTTCAAGAACTACACGATTTCATTGTTGATAAAATTGACGACATTAAAGCACAAGATATCGTAACTATCGATGTCCGCGGTAAATCAAGCATCACTGATTTTATGGTTATCTGTACTGGTACATCTAACCGTCACGTTGCATCTGTTGCTGATCACATCAACAAAGAATCTAAATTAATTGATTTTCCTCCATTCGGCATCAGTGGCGAAAAAGAAGGTCAATGGGTTATTGTTGATATGGGCGACGTTATGCTTCATATCATGCAAGAAGATGCTCGTGAGCTTTACCAACTGGAGAAGCTTTGGAGCTAATTGATCATGAAGCTTCAACTGATTGCTGTTGGTACTAAAATGCCAAAATGGGTTGAGGAAGGCTATAAAGAATATAGCCGTCGCTTCCCAAAAGATATGCCTCTGGAATTGATTGAAATTTCAGCGGGAAAGCGTGGCAAAAACGCTGATATTCCTCGCATTCTACAAAAAGAAGGCGAAGCCATGTTAGCTGCAGTTGCTAAGGGCAACCGAATTGTTACTCTGGATATTCCCGGTAAACGCTGGGATACAGGACAATTGGCACAACAATTGGATGCATGGAAACTAGATGGACGTGATGTATCAATTTTGATCGGCGGACCTGAAGGACTTTCTCCTGCATGTAAAGCAGCGGCAGAACAAAGCTGGTCATTATCACCATTGACTTTACCACACCCATTGGTGCGCGTGGTAATGGCAGAAAGCTTATACCGTGCATGGAGTGTCACGGCTAACCATCCGTACCACAGGGAATAATCATAAATGAGACAAAAGCGAACCCAGATCCGCGACCATCGCGCTGAGTCGGCATTATTTTTTCGTCGAGCTCTTGTCTCATTTATTGGCATCGCAATACTTGTAGGCCTGCTGCTGTTTAATCTGTTCCATATTCAGGTTGAGCAACATCAGGACTATCAAACCCGCTCTAATGATAACCGCATTAAAATTGTTCCCGTCACCCCTAATCGTGGCCTAATTTATGACCGTAATGGCGTAATTTTAGCGGAAAACAGACCCATTTATAGCCTAGAGATCACTCTAGAAAAAGTCTCTGAACTCGATCAGACTTTTGCTGATCTTAAACAGATCATGGGTATTACTGACGAAGATATCGCTCAATTTCAAAAAGAGCGTCGCCGTACTCGTCGCTTTAAGTCTGTACCTATTCTTGATCACCTCAATGAAAAGCAAGTTGCACTGTTTTCTGTTAATCAACATCGCTTGCCTGGCGTAGAAGTAAAAGCACACCTAAAACGCTATTACCCTTATGGTGACACCCTCACCCACGTTTTAGGTTATGTTGCTAAAATTAACGATCGTGATCTTAAAAAACTGGATAAAGAGGGAAAATTAAGTAATTACAAAGCAACGCGCGACATGGGTAAACTCGGTATCGAGCGTTACTACGAAGAACTATTACATGGCACCTCTGGCTATCAAGAAGTTGAAGTCAACAGCCGCGGTCGTGTTATTCGTACCCTTAAATATATTCCGCCGATTCCAGGTAAAGATATCAAGATCAACATTGATATTAAGCTTCAACAATATGTTCAGAATCTATTAACTGAGCGTAAGACAGATCCTGAAACAGGCAAAGAGATCATTAAGCATAAACGTGGCTCTATCGTCGTCTTAGACCCGAAAGATGATGCAATTTTAGCCATGGTATCAAGCCCTAGCTACGATCCAAATTTGTTCGTACGCGGCATCTCAAGTAAAAAATACAACGCCTTGCTCAATAATCCAGATCGTCCATTGGTGAACCGCGTTACGCTGGGTATTTATCCTCCCGCATCAACGGTTAAGCCATTAATTGCTGTCGCAGCATTAACCGAAGGGGTGATCACTCCTAATACCACCCGTAACGATCCCGGTTGGTGGCAAATTCCTAATTCAACCAGTCGTAAATTCCGTGACTGGTTACGTTGGGGCCATGGCCGCGTTAATATCTATAAAGCGATTGAAGAATCGGTAGATACTTATTTCTATCAAGTTGCTTACGATCTGGGTATTGATCGTCTTTCAACATGGATGAATAAATTTGGTTATGGCGTATACACTGGCATTGATATTCATGAAGAGAGCAAAGCAAATATGCCCACTCGTGAATGGAAACAAACTCGTCACAAACGCCCTTGGTATCAAGGTGATACGATTCCTGTTGGTATCGGTCAAGGTTATTGGACCGCAACACCATTACAGATAGCCAAAGCCACATCGGTGTTAGTAAATAGCGGTGTAGTACATCGTCCGCATCTACTTAAAAATATTATTGATGATAACGTCGAGACACCCGCTAAATTTGAAAACTTTCCTCCAATTACTGGCGTAGATCCTAAAACTTGGGAAATCGCTCGTGAAGGTATGCACCGTGTCCTTTATGGCCATCGAGGTACTGCACGTAAAGCCTTTTACAATACCCCTTACCAAGCAGGGGGTAAATCAGGCTCAGCGCAGGTGTTTGGCTTAGCAGAAAACCAAAAATATAATGCTGATGAATTAGAAGAACATTTACGTGACCACGCTCTATTTACTGCATTTGCTCCCTTTGAGAAACCCCAAGTGGTGGTCTCAATGGTATTAGAAAATGCCGGCGGTGGCTCAAGTAATGGTGGTCCGATTGCTCGACAAATATTTGACCATATGCTGATAGAACCACCAGCCGCGGTTCCTTTACAATTAGTTGCACCAACACAAGCTACTGCGGAAGTACGTTAATGAGCATTATGGCAACAACAGGGGCAAAGCCAAGCATAAGTGACCGCTTACATATTGATATTCCATTATTATTGGGATTGTTAGCGATCATGAGCTTCTCATTAGTGATCATGTACAGTGCCAGTGGTCAAAGCATGCCAATGATGGAACGCCAAGCAATGCGAATGCTGCTGTCACTTGGAGTGATGTTTGTGCTTGCTCAAATTGCACCACGTCGCTATGAAGCTTGGGCTCCTTATTTATTTGGCTTGGGGCTGATACTGCTTGTTAGTGTTCTTGCTTTTGGTGAAGTCTCTAAAGGTGCTCAACGGTGGCTTAACTTAGGCTTTATTCGATTTCAGCCATCTGAATTAATCAAACTTGCAGTGCCATTAATGGTGGCGCGATTTATTGGTAATCGCCCACTTCCGCCAACATTTACCCATATTTTTGTTGCGCTGGTGTTAATCTTCACGCCAACGATTTTAATTGCCAAACAACCTGACCTCGGCACCTCAATTTTGATTGCGGCATCAGGGATATTTGTTCTGTTTCTGTCAGGAATTAGCTGGCGAGTGATTATTGGCGCATTGGTATTACTCGGTGCCTTTATTCCTGTGTTATGGTTCTTCCTAATGCATGACTACCAACGTACACGTGTAATGACCTTATTTAATCCCGAATCTGATCCATTAGGAGCGGGATACCATATAATCCAATCAAAAATTGCTATTGGTTCAGGAGGAATCACTGGTAAAGGCTGGCTTCATGGTACTCAATCACAATTAGAATTTGTTCCTGAACGTAATACTGACTTCATTTTTGCAGTGATCGCTGAAGAATGGGGACTCGCTGGTGTTATTGGTTTATTAGCAATGTATCTATTTGTATTGGGACGAGGATTATTACTTGCAAGCCGTGCTCAAACTGCGTTTGGGCGAATGATGGCAGGCAGTATTGTGCTTAGTTTTTTTGTTTATATTTTTGTTAATATCGGAATGGTAAGTGGACTATTACCTGTTGTAGGTGTACCCCTTCCCTTGGTCAGTTATGGCGGAACCTCAATGGTTACTCTTATGGCTGGTTTTGGTATTCTGATGTCTATCCACACTCATAGAAAAATGTTGTCTAAGGCGACCTAATAAATGCGTTCACTATTTGTAATTTTTTTCCTAATCCTTGCTGGGTGTAGTTCTTCGCCTGAACAAACTCAACAGCCACAAACAAAACCGAATACAACCACTCCCCCCGTTAAAGTCGTTAAAATCGTTAAAATCACTAAGCCAAATACTGACGATCCTAACGCTGGACGCTATTCTCTCAAAGATGATCGTGCACCCACTGTCGTCCCTGATTTTTCAAAAGTAAAATTAGTCACCCCTCACTACGAAGCTTATAGCCGAGGTGGTAATAAAGACTACACTTTACGCGGTAAACGCTACCATATTATTAAGAATCCTAAAGGATATACCGAAACCGGATTTGCTTCATGGTATGGCGAAAAATTCCATGGACATAAAACAGCTAATGGTGAAGTGTATAATATGTTTGCGATGACAGCCGCACACAAAACTCTGCCATTACCAAGCTTTGTCCGTGTCACAAATACCTTAAATCATAAATCAGTTATTGTTCGTGTTAACGATCGTGGACCATTCCATGATGGGCGTATTATTGATTTAAGTATGGCTGCCGCCTCTAAATTAGGTGTAATCAGCTACGGCACAGCACCAGTGAAAATTGAAGTACTCACCGTACCGAAGCCATCAACTAAAGCTGAAATTAAAAAAGCGCCAATTCCTATTCAATATTTTATTCAATTAGCGGCAGTGAATACCCAACAAAAAGCCGATCAGATGCAGCGTGAAGTAAAAAAACGCTACAGCACGAGCGTCGATATTGAAAAAATTGCGAACCGAGCTGTTTTCCGCATTCGTTTAGGGCCATTTTTAGATCATAAAGATGCTGATTTATTGCTCGCTCAGGTGAAGAATAAACATTACCCGCAAGCATTCATGATCACTGAAAAACGATAACTGAACCTTCTTGTTATTTTGAAATCATACTTATTGCCTATAGTTTGTTATTAAAATCATAAAACTATAGGCTTTTTATGGCCTCATCCTATAACAATAGCGACCATAGTGATCTTAATCCCTAAATGTCAGAACTTTGGAAACTTCTGTTCTGACACTGATTGCCAATGGGTTATCTGTTATAGTGAGTCCACTTTTTAGCCACAGATTAATTAAAGTTAAATATATCATGAAGAAAACAGCTGTGCTTTTCCGTTCTGTAGCCATCTCCGCCACTCTGCTGGCTTCAGCTACTGTTGCTGCATCACCAGCAGTAGTACCTGAAGCTCCACAAATTGCGGCTAAAGGTTATGTTCTTATTGACTACAACTCAGGCAAAATCATTGCTGGTCATAACCAAAATGAAAAATTAGCGCCTGCTAGCCTAACAAAAATCATGACCAGCTATGTGATTGGTCAAGAAATTAAAAATGGCAATATCTCTCCCAACGATAATGTCGTTATCAGTAAAAATGCTTGGGCGAAGAACTTTCCAGGCTCTTCTAAGATGTTCTTAGAAGTGGGTAAAACCGTAAAAGTATCTGATCTTAACCGCGGTATTATTGTTGATTCAGGTAATGATGCCTGTGTTGCAATGGCTGAACATGTTGCAGGTTCACAGCAAGCATTCGTTGAATTAATGAATAGCTGGGCAAAAAATCTGAAGATGAAATCGACTCACTTTACTAATGTTCACGGTTTAGATAATTCAGACTTGTACACAACGCCTTATGATCTTTCCATTCTTACACGTGCGCTTATTCATGATTTACCCAATGAATTTAAGATCTACGATGAAAAATCATTTACTTATAACGGTATCACGCAATACAACCGTAATGGTTTATTGTGGGATCAAAGCATGCATGTTGATGGTTTAAAAACAGGCCATACCAACAATGCAGGTTACAGTTTGGTAAGTACTGCCACTGAAGGCAACATGCGCCTTATCTCAGTAGTAATGGGTACCGCAAGTAAACATGCTCGCCTTGCTGAAAGTAAGAAACTATTAACCTATGGTTTCCGTTTCTTCACAACCTTAACGCCATATAAGAAAGATCAAACATTTGTGACTGAAAAAGTCTGGATGGGTGATACAGATAAAGTCGATCTTGGTGTTAATGAAAACACTTACGTTACGATTCCACGTAGCCAAGCAAAAGATTTAAAAGCAAGCTTCGTGTTAACTAAAGAATTAAAAGCGCCAATTCAAAAAGGCGAAGTAATGGGTACGCTTTATTACCGCTTAGGTGATACTGATATTGCTCAATACCCTTTAGTTGCACTTACAGAAGTAAAACAAGGCAACTTTTTTAGCCGCTTAGTTGATTATGTAACAATGCTGGTACACAGCTGGTTCTAAAGCTTAATTGCGAACCAAAACACCAAAAAAGAAGCGGCCAATGGCGGCTTCTTTTGCTTTTCAAGCTTGCATACACATTTTCCAATAACCAAGATAATCACAACCTTGTTTTCCAACTACTGACGCATTAAGATGCCTGCATATTACCGTGATTTGTGATCTATACCACGGTGTAAAGCCAGAGAAACCTGAACCTTGGAGTTCTATTATGCAAGATTTAAATAAAGAGCAACCAAAACTTAAAGATCTACTTGAATTCCCTTGTAGCTTTGCCTTTAAAGTTATGGGTGAGAATAAACCAGAATTGGCTGATCGTGTTGTTGAAGTTATTCAAAAAACAATCCCTGGTGATTACGTTCCAACGACAAAGCCAAGCAGTAAAGGGACTTATACAGCAGTCTCTGTAACGGTTAATGCAACCAATATTGAACAAATTGAAACACTATATAAAGAACTTGGCGCGATCGATATCGTGCGTGTTGTTCTATAATAGCAAGTCAGATGGCGGCTTCTTATAAGTCGCCATTATTTTTTATTTCCCCTTCTTTTTCACTTATTTCTTACTATTTTTCCTCTACTTTCACTTCACCACATAACTCTTAACTATATTAATAAGCCCTGAATAACGGGTTAGTCATGCATCTTTGAACAGTTTAGGTATAATGGTTTGGTTCACAGCCAATAAATGGCGCTTTGCGTTATATCAATAAATAGGCACAAATTTGCAAAAATCTCTTATTATTAGAAATATGGGCCGTTGTGATTATCAAACTACCTTTGATGCGATGCATCAATTCACCAATGACCGTACTGAGAACTCAGTCGATGAAGTATGGTTGGTTGAACATCACCCCGTCTTTACTCAAGGTCAAGCTGGCAAGGTAGAACATCTGCTCAACACAGGTGAAATTCCCGTCGTCCAAAGTGATCGTGGTGGTCAGGTAACGTATCATGGTCCAGGCCAGCAAGTTGCTTATATATTGATTAACTTACGCAGAAAAAAACTCAGTGTTCGTGACCTAGTCAGCCACATCGAAAACACAATTATAAATACACTATCTCAATTTGGGATTACATCTAATGCTCGCCCTGATGCTCCTGGTGTCTATGTCGACAATCGCAAGATATGTTCATTAGGATTACGAATCAGACGCGGCTGCTCTTTTCATGGTCTGGCACTTAATATAAATATGGATTTGGCCCCCTTCCAACGTATTAACCCTTGTGGCTATATTGGAATGGAAATGACGCAAACAGCATCATTAAACGGCCCGAGTGAACTGATGGAAGTTCAGCCGGTACTCATTGAAGAATTAACAAAATTACTCGACTACTCACATGTCGAGTGGATGACGGAAAGCAATCAACTATGAGCAAACCAATTAAAATTGAACAAGGCGTTAAATACCGTGATGCAGATAAAATGGCATTAATTCCGGTACGTAATGTTGCCCAAGAAGAAGCACCCAAAGAAGTGTTACGTAAGCCATCATGGATGAAAATTAAACTGCCATCTGACAGTAAACGCATTCAAGAAATAAAATCAGCCCTACGTAAAAACAACCTCCACTCTGTTTGTGAAGAAGCATCATGCCCAAATTTGGCAGAATGTTTTAATCATGGTACTGCTACCTTTATGATTTTAGGTGCCATTTGTACGCGCCGTTGCCCATTTTGTGATGTTGCCCATGGTCGTCCATTGCCGCCAAATGCAGAAGAGCCAAGTCATTTAGCTCAAACCATTGCAGATATGAAGTTACGTTATGTGGTTGTAACATCAGTCGACCGTGATGATCTTCGTGATGGTGGTGCACAACATTTTGTTGATTGTATTAATGAAATTCGCGCAAAAAGCCCACAAATTCATATTGAAACTTTAGTGCCAGATTTCCGTGGTCGTATGGATCGCGCACTGGATATTTTTCAAGATACAGCGCCAGATGTATTTAACCATAATCTGGAAACTGCGCCACGCTTATACCGTAAGGCGCGTCCTGGAGCAAACTACCAATGGTCGCTAGATCTATTAAAGAAATTTAAAGAAATTCACCCAACAGTACCAACAAAATCGGGTGTTATGATGGGACTGGGTGAAACCAAAGAAGAAATTATTCAAGTCCTAAAAGATTTGCGCGCTCATGGCGTTACCATGCTAACCCTTGGCCAATATCTGGCACCAAGTCGTCACCACCTACCGGTTGAACGTTATGTACCGCCAGAAGAGTTTGACGAGCTAAAACAAATTGCCCTTGATCTTGGTTTTACACATGCTGCTTGTGGCCCATTTGTACGTTCGTCTTACCATGCCGACTTACAAGCTCAAGGTGTCGAAATTAAATAATTAGTTAATAGTTAATAGTTAATTTCCATAAAAAAAACCGCTTTAGTCTGCACTAAAGCGGTTTTTTAACAACTAAACCAAAAGGTTAATTATTTAGCAAAAGCAGCGCCAAATACAGGAGCAATAGAATCTAATACAGAAACTGTTACTGGCTTACCTTCGTTATCAGTAATGTTCAATGATGTACGATTACCTAGATCACCCACTAAAATACGATATTTATCATTAGTTAAATTCATCGGCTTCGTACCTAACTGAGTCCAAAACGCATCATCTGGTTGACGGTATTTAACTTCAATTAAACCTTGTGAACGATTGCGATCTTCAATAGTAAAGCCTAACTGTTGTAGCATTGTAGGTAAGCGTTCCCACATATCTTCATACGACGCACGCGCAATAATAATTGGTAAACCACTACGATCGGTTCCCATTACCACTGGAATGTTTTTTAATTGCTCAGCTGCCGCTAAACGCGCTTGCTCACGAGCCATATTATCGTACTTAGACATCACTAAATTGGTCATTAAAATACTATAGCGACGCTTATTATCCGCACTAACAGGTTTCACCTCATCATTTTCACGCCAATCAGTTAACGTGATACGATAGCTATTAATATTAGGCGTTTTTTCAATCGTGTAGCGGCTACTGATCTTGGTATCTTCATCATCATTGGTCCAAGAAACCCAATCAGTATCAATACGATCAGCACTCTGTTTTACAATACCGACTTTATTATCTGTGATCAGCTGTTGTGTAACACGCCAGATCTTCATCAGATCAGTTGATGATGGCATAAACAAGGTTACGCCTTGCTGATCAATCGCGGAGGTTACTCCAGGGATCAATTCGAGCACCTGTAGTGGTGGACGAATATCAACCTTAGTGCCCACTTCGCCTTTATAAACGTGTTGCGGGATCGCATAGTTAGTATTACTAAAAGGTTGAGCCCCTGCCGGCAACGTCCAGCTCTCAAGTGATGGCGTATTAAGATAATTAAAATCTTGCGCTGCCTGTCGACGACTATCCGTACCACTAGAACATGCGGTGATCGTTGTCACTACGACGGCGGCTAATGCTAGCCGGTATTTATAATTCATTTATGCTCCTGCGCTCCTAGATTGTTACAACCACGAATGAATAACTACGTATTATAATACGTTAGCATCAATAAGTGCTTGTTTAACAACAGGCTGCTGTGATTCGCTTAAAACAGTAAGCGGAAGTCGTAAGTTATCGTGTTCAATTAACCCCATTTGATGAGCAGCCCACTTAACGGGAATAGGGTTAGCTTCAACAAACAGTTTGGTGTGTAACGGCATCAAACGTTGGTTGATCTCTTGAGCCGCATCAATGTTACCTTCTAAAGCAAGGTTAAACATTGTCGCCATTTCTGCTGCAACAATATTTGCAGTAACAGAAATAACGCCATGTCCACCTTCAGCAACAAAATCAACCGCAGTTGCATCATCACCGCTTAGTTGGATAAAATCTGCACCACAAAGTTCCCGTGTTTTTTTAACGCGAGTAAGATCGCCTGTTGCATCTTTAATGCCAATGATATTGTCAAGTTTAGCTAAACGAGCAACGGTTTCCGGCAATAAATCGACAGCAGTACGGCCAGGTACATTATATAAAATTTGTGGTATATCCGTCGATTCAGCAATCGCTTTATAGTGCTGATACAAACCTTCTTGGGTCGGTTTATTATAGTATGGTGTCACACTTAAACAGGCAGCAATTCCTGTACCAGAAAACAGTTTGGTAATAGTTATTGCTTCATGGGTCGCATTTGCACCCGTACCCGCAATAACAGGAATACGTCCATCAACATACTCTAATGTTTTTAAAACAACTTTAATGTGTTCATCAACGGTTAGTGTTGTTGATTCACCTGTTGTTCCTACGGCAATAATTGCAGTAGTACCCGCTGCAATATGGTAATCGACCAATTTCTTAAGGCCGATATAATCAACTTCGCCTGAAGGATCAAATGGTGTTAATAGTGCTACCATGCTTCCTGAAAACATGTCCGTCTCCCCTGTTTTATATATCGTAACAATTCTAAACTAACAACATTAACAACCAATCATTAAAAATGGTTACGGTATATAGCTAGTTAATAAGTCATGGTACTTTTGCATGACTATAAACTCAAGCAAAGGGTGACTGAAAACCGTTAACTGGAGCGCTTTATCGTATTCATGTTAAGCCCATCAGCAATGTTTTACGTTTCTTATCCCTAAAAATGTTTTTTTTTAATGATTATTATTGTTAACCCTACAATTATAATAAAAATTTTGTGATTATTGATGGTGATTTGCACTCTTTGGAATAATGAGTCTGTGCTAACATGCTAGTAATGATCACGAAAATATGGCGCTAAAGATGGAACATTACCTCGTAATAACAGCTGTAGGTACTGACCGCCCAGGTATCACCGATGAGATCACCCATCTTGTCGCAAACAGTGGCTGTAATATCATTGATAGTCGAATTGCTCTTTTTGGCTCTGAATTCACCCTGATTATGTTACTTTCAGGCAATAGTAATGCGATTTCAAGAATCGAATCAACATTGCCTCTAAAAGGCCAAGAACACGACTTAATCACGGTAATGAAACGTACTAATAAACATATTTCTCGTTTCTTTCCATACACAGCTGATTTTCATATTGAAGCAAAAGACAGCCCAGGATTGATTAAACATTTCACCCATTTTATTGCCAGTCGAAAAATTGACATATCAACATTGAGTGCCAATACCATTGAAAATGGCCATGATGATATCGACAATAAATTAGTCCTTCAAATCAGTACTAATTTGCCTGAAGATTGTAATTTAATGAGTCTACAAGAAGAATATGAAGCGCTCTGTAATCAGCTTAATGCCCACGGTACAGTAAACTTTATTGGTCATCACTAATATTGTCATCTTTCAACAGTCCATCATAACAACACAACTAAAATTTGTGTTTATAACTTAATAAGGACCGCTGCATGAAAACATTAACAACGGGAATGCTCGCCCCTGCTTTTACCTTACTTAACCAAGATAACCAGCCAGTTAGTTTAAGTGACTTCACGGGTAAAAAGGTCTTGGCTTATTTCTATCCTAAAGCAATGACACCAGGCTGTACGGTTCAAGCTTGTGGGCTACGTGATAGTAAAGCCGAACTCGACGCACTTAACGTCGTAGTTTTAGGTATCAGTATTGATCCTGTTAAGCGTTTACCTAAATTTATTGAACGTGACAATCTTAACTTCACATTGTTATCGGATGAAGATCATGCGGTTGCCGATCAATTTGGCGTGTGGGGCGAGAAAAAATTTATGGGAAAAGTGTACGATGGTCTGCACCGCATCAGCTTCTTAATTGATGAGCATGGCAAAATTGAGCATGTGTTTAATAAATTTAAAACCAAAGATCATCACCAAGTGGTATTAGATTACCTTAATCAGTAATACCGTTATAACCCACCCTTAAATAAAAAGGCCGCTATCGGCCTTTTTATTGATGATTATTGGTATCGAGGCTGTTTTAGTAACTCACCGGCGGAATAGCTTCTTTCATAACTAATGCGCCCCACACAGCTTTGACTAAGGTTGCTAATGGAATCGCAAAGAAGACGCCCCAAAATCCCCACAGCCCACCAAACACCAACACTGCAACTATAATTGCCACCGGATGTAAGTTAACGGCCTCTGAAAATAAGACGGGAACTAAAACATTACCATCTAAAGCTTGGACAATACCGTATGCTGCGAGTAGCCACCAAAATTCAGGAGTCCAGCCCCATTGAAATAAGCCAACCATCGCAACTGGAATCGTCACCGCTGCAGCGCCGATATAAGGAATTAAAACAGACAAGCCAACAAGCACACCAAGTAAAGCCGCATACTGAAGTCCCATCACCACAAATACCAGATAACTTACGATACCAACAATAAATATCTCGATCACTTTACCGCGAATATAGTTGGAGATTTGCTGATTCATTTCAGCGCTCACCTTACTCGCTAAACGGCGATTACTTGGCAAAACATCAACAAATGAACGTAAAATCGTCTCTTTATCTTTTAATAAGAAGAAAATTAATAATGGTACTAAAATCAAATAGACACCAAGTGTTGCTAAACTTACTAATGACGATAAGGATCCCTTAACAACACTGCCACCAACCGTTAATACTTTTTCACGTAATGTGTCGGTTAACACTGTCACTTGATGTGGTTGTACAAAATCAGGATAACGTTCAGGTAAACTTGAAACATAAACCTGTAAATCATTAAACATTTTCGGTACATCAGCACTTAAATTGGTAATTTGATGCCATATAGTGGGCAGTAAACCAAATAATGCTAACACCATTAAGCTAGCAAAAATAATCAGCACAATGGCAACAGATATTGTTCGCGGTAATCCCCATTGGGTAAAACGCGCAACAGGTGATTCCAGTAGATATGCCAACACAATAGCAACGAGCAATGGCGTAATTAATCCACCAAAGAAATACAAGGTTAAAAAAGCACCCGCTAAAATGATCATTAAACTCACAGCATGAGGATCAGAGAATCGGCGTTGATACCAATTTTTAAACATATGCAGCATGAAAATTACGGTCCTTTTTTCACAATAATAACCAGCTGATAGGTGTTTTCAGCCTGTATATCAAGAATAAATCCATTGTTGGTTAAATAACGAATAATATCCATCTGAGTGCCATCGGCTGAAACCTTAATTTCAAGTTTCTGAGTCGACAATAAATCGCAGCATGCTCGCTTTACCATCAAGAGTGCTAACGGACAACGGTGCGCCATAAGATCAAGTGTTAGGATTTCCATTCCAATTGCGTGACAGTGATTATCCATTATCGTATTGTACCCTTAACCGCAAGGAATAAGCGAGATAACCACAAGGCGAAATATAACAATAGCGAACCTAAGTTAAAATTCGCTGTCATAACAACGCAGAAGGTTATCGATAATGACTCCGTTATCCCATATTAATCGACAGGGTGGTTGTATTACTTATATGTTCCAATTTGCTAAAGCACCAACTTACCTCTTACTATCAGCCTTGTTAACGACAAGCTTGCCGGCTATAGCGAATAATGCCTCTTTACCTGATATCGGTACCACAGCAGCATCAACTCTAACCATTGATAAAGAAATTGAATATGGTGAGATGTACATGCGCATAATGCGAGCCAGTCGTCCCATTATTAATGACCCTGTATTAACAGAGTATATTCAAGATCTCGGCCATAAATTAGCAGCCAATGCTGATGGTGTTAAAACGCCTTTCAACTTCTTCTTAATTAAAAATTATGAGATCAACGCATTTGCACTCTTTGGCGGTAATATTGGTATTCATTCGGGATTATTTTTACACGCAAAAACAGAAAGTGAACTAGCTTCGGTTATTGCGCATGAAATTGCTCACGTCACCCAACGTCATCTTGCTCGTTCATTAGAAGATCAAGCAAAAAAAAACCCAGCAACCATGGCTGCAATGCTGGGCTCACTATTATTAACAATTGCAGCACCAGAAGCGGGAATGGCAGCATTGCATGCAACAACCGCTATCTCAATGCAAGGTATGCTAAATCATACTCGTAGCAATGAAAAAGAAGCGGATCGAATTGGAATATCGACCTTAGCTAAGGCGGGATTTAACCCTCAGGCAATGCCGCATTTTTTTGAACGGTTAGCTGAACAATATCGCTATACCACTAAACTACCAGCAATGTTACTCAGTCACCCATTACCTGAATCACGTATTACAGACAGTCGCTTACGTGCTAATAACTATTCAGTGGTGAGATTACCGCCTTCAGAACGCTACTTATTAGCAAAATCACGAATGGTGGCTCGGTATGTCGGCTTTAGCCAAACATCTGCATTAAATTGGTTCAACACTGAACTTAAAAAAGCTCCTGCAAACCAGCGTAAAGAACTGAATTATGGTAAAGGTTTGGTTTACCTTGATAATGGCCAATACACCAAAGCCCAGCAATTATTATTGCCACTTCTTGCTGCTGAGCCCAATAATGTCTTTTATATAGATGCAGCTACAGACTTAAATCTTTATCAAAAACAGTATGACAAAGCGATAAATAGCTTAGAGAGTGCATTACAATATCAACCTGAAAGTAGCGTATTACAGCTAAATTTAGCGAATGCCTTATTTGAAGCTCAACGTTACCAACAAAGCATTAAAATATTGAACCGCTATAGCTATCAACATCCCAATGATATTAATGGCTGGGCATTATTAGCGCAAAATTATGCTAAACAGAATCAACGAGATGGTGAATTAGCGGCGATGGGAGAATTAGCAGCATTACGTGCTCAATGGGGGCTAGCAATTAGCAACTACACTCAAGCGGCGCAACGAGCAAAACTGGGCTCTCTTGATCAAGCACGTTATGATGCACGATTGGATCAACTTCGCCTTCAACAAGCCAAATTTGAAGCTTTACGTTCTTCTTTTTAGTGGCTCTTTTTATTTATAAGGAATTTATTATGACCATCACTATTTATCACAATACACGTTGTTCAAAAAGCCGCGAAACATTAGCCATACTGACAGAGCAAGGTATCACTCCCACAGTAATTCATTACTTAGATACACCACTGACAATTGAACAACTGCAACAGCTTTACCGCCAACTTGGTTATAACAATGTCCGTAAAATGATGCGTACTAAAGAACAACAATATAAAGAACAACAACTCGATGTGGAAACACTCACGGATCACACTTTATTTGAAGCAATAGTGTCATGTCCTAAATTACTTGAACGTCCGATTGTGGTTAACAGTGACAATGATAAAGCGGCAATGGGCCGTCCACCTGAGCATGTATTGAGTATTTTATAATGACTAAAATCTTAGTACTCTATTACAGTCTTCATGGCAATACGCGCCAATTAGCACGTCATATTGGTCGTGGCGTCGAACAAATAACGGATTGTGAAGCGGTACTAAGAACGGTGGCTGACATTTCAACAATAACGACAATAGCTTCCACATCACAGCCAGCAACAGCGTCCGATCCTATTGTCAGCCATGATGATCTCAAACAATGTGCAGCAATGGCAATGGGTAGCCCAGTTAGGTTTGGCAATATGGCAGCCCCGCTCAAGCATTTTTTAGATACTACTAGTAGTGAATGGCTATCGGGTACATTAATAAGTAAACCAGCTTGTGTTTTTACCTCATCATCGTCATTGCATGGTGGTCAAGAAACAACGCTACAATCTATGATGTTGCCACTGTTACATCATGGAATGTTAATTGTTGGTATTCCCTACTCTGAGCCTTTGCTACATACAACGCGCCATGGCGGTACACCTTATGGCGCATCGCATGTTAATAACGGCACAAATAAACAATTACATCCTGATGAAATAGCACTTGCTCAAGCCATTGGACGGCGTTTAGCAACTATAGCATGTAAATTAAGCGGCTAAGAAAAGGAGCTTTCATGCCCAAAATGCAACGGTTGACCTATTTCTGTCGTCAAGCTGCATTATTCAGTCATTGCAGTTTGATTATTTTTATTATTCTATGGCAATTATTGCTGTCGCCTCATCCTCAATTATCCACATTTACCATCACTGCATTATGGGTTATGCCATTACTATTACCCTTGCCTGGAATGCGGGCAGCAAAACCTTATACTCATGCATGGGCAAATTTTATTTTACTGTTTTACGTTCTCCATGCTGTAACGCTGATCAGCCTTAATAATGGTGAGCGAGGGCTAGCTGTCATTGAACTCATCATTGTGAGTATTTGCTTTATGAGTAATATTCTATTTGCCCGCTTACGAGCTAAAGAACTAGGCATTAAATTGAAACGTTTATCACAGGTTGAGCGTGAAGAGCGCGCCCGTTATAACGATTAATTCACGGCTGTTACTTTTAACAAAACGAAAAAAAACCTCAGTAATATTACCGAGGTTTATCTGTAACGATCACGCTAATACCATAATGCAACGCTATCAACTATTCCAATAATAAATATTTTGTGGCGATACTGTTAATGCGTTCACCGCAGGTACAACAGCGGGTGTCGTACCAGCAGTCGACGTTGCAGTTTCAGCTACAGGTGTTGGTACTGTCGAATCGGCCGCAAAAGCCACGCCAGATTGAGTTTGGCGTACTTGACTATCATTGCTGATTTCTTGGCGGAATGCCTGCTCAGAACCTTGTAAATCCAATTGGAAAATAACACTGTTACCTTTAATTCTCATCGCATTTGCGCTATGCACAGA
The DNA here is from genome assembly GCF_036040035.1 of Photobacterium sp. S4TG1. Taxonomy (NCBI): domain Bacteria; kingdom Pseudomonadati; phylum Pseudomonadota; class Gammaproteobacteria; order Vibrionales; family Vibrionaceae; genus Photobacterium; species Photobacterium sp. S4TG1. The sequence continues at coordinate 19,551 of NZ_JAYXUH010000025.1, read as the reverse complement.
TGTTAAACCATTAAGCATTTTTTCTAATGCAAAAAAGTTTTCAGTAGAGTGGATATTATCAACTTCAATATTAATATTTCCACCAGCAACACCACCTAAAACAACGGCATATTTATTAGCAAGATAATCAGTAACTTGGTTAATCATCTTAGTGGATGTCTGTGCTAACGTTCCTGATGCGGTCCCTGTCATTGGCTGTGTTGCTGCGGTTGCAATCTGACTTGGTTTTTGAGGGTAAAACTGCCAATTTAAGCTAACACTACCATCGGGTTGTTGTTGCGCTTTAACCAGTAATAGTCCATCAGCATGATAGTGCGCACTAGCGGATGCAATAGGATCAATAAAACCACCCCACAAATCTGAAGGGTTAACAGCCGTTGAATCATTGACATCCCCAACCGGGAAAGTCAATGGTAGGCCTCGACTATCAGCTGCTTGTTTAGTGTCATTAACTAATCCATTGGTTGATTGGTCCCATAGAATATTACGTTGCTGACCATCACTATCAACCATCCATACTAAAATATTTGGCCGTTGATCTTTCCAAATACTGGCTTTTGATTTAACGAGTAATTGTTTGATTTGGTTTTTATCAAAACTCAAATTAATCGCTCGTTGACCATTTATTTGGCTATAACCAAACTGGCTGATATAGCGACCACTGTTCGTAATTGCCGTTTTAATTGTTGCGTTATTAAGAATGTCAGTATTACCTGATATTTTTACTAACACATTCGCTAATCCTTGTTCGCGTGCAGCTTGATCAGCTTGTTGATCATTCCCTATCAATGTGACTTGGGTTTGATAAAGATCGTTCACTGTCGCAGCATGTACTGGTAAAACCAATACGGCTAAAAATAATAATGCAAATCGCAACATAGTAAGACTCATGGTTAACTCAAAAAAATAGACCTATTAAAGCAGACAACAGGTTTCACCATTGGTGCCGTATCATAGCGCAGAGTGTGAATAATTCACTCGACAAATTTGACAATTAGATTCTATAACTCACATTTTAAACTGCCTAATAACTATTCCCATGCAAAGAAAACGCCATTCGTTCTAAATTTGCACAATTGTGAGCGTTTTTTATCTTTTACTCATCTAGGTTATCGTTTGCTTCCATGCTAGGATCACGCGATTTTTTTTACTGAGAGATGAATATCATGATGCAAGTTCTTCAAGGTGCACAAATGTTATTTGTGGCATTTGGAGCATTAGTTCTGGTTCCGTTGCTAACTGGACTTGATCCCAATGTTGCCTTATTTGGCGCAGGTGCTGGCACACTATTATTTCAGATCGTCACCAAACGTTCTGTTCCCATTTTTTTAGCCTCATCTTTCGCCTTTATTGCTCCAATGATGTACGGCATTCAAACATGGGGCGTCGCAAGCACTATGGGTGGATTAATGATGGCTGGTGTCGTGTATGTCATTATGGGATGCATCATTAAAATTCGAGGGGTCGGCTTTATACACCGTTTATTACCTCCCGTTGTTGTGGGTCCGGTCATCATGGTGATTGGTCTAGGCTTAGCTCCTGCTGCTGTCAATATGGCCGTTGGTAAAACAGGTGGCGGTGACGTACAGCTTGTCGCTCATGATGTTGCATTATGGATTTCAGCTATTTCTCTGATTGTGACTATCAGTTTAAGTGTTTTTGCTAAAGGGATTTTAAAATTAGTACCAATTGTCGGTGGTATCACCGCCGGTTATATTACCAGCCTAGGCTTTGGTGTTGTTGATTTCACTCCAGTTATTCAAGCTAGTTGGCTGGCAATACCAAATTTCACTTTTCCAGAATTTAATCTTAATGCCGTGCTATTTATGATTCCCGTAGCGATTGCACCTGCGGTAGAACATGTCGGTGATATGCTCGCAATATCCAACGTAACTGGTAAAGATTACCTAAAAAAACCAGGACTACACCGCACAATGGCTGGTGATGGTATTGCAACGATTGCTGCATCATTAATGGGCGCACCACCAAACACAACCTATTCAGAAGTGACGGGTGCCGTTATGCTAACTAAAGCTTTTAATCCCGTGATTATGACATGGGCTGCAGTTACGGCTATTGTATTAGCGTTTGTCGGAAAACTGGGCGCCATATTGCAAACAATTCCTGTGCCGGTGATGGGTGGTATTATGATTCTATTATTTGGCTCGATCGCAACGGTTGGCCTTAATACTTTAATTACTCACCAAGTTAATCTTCATAAACCAAGAAACTTAGTTATTGTTGCAGTAACACTTGTATTTGGTATTGGTGGAATGGCATTTGGTATTGGTGAATTTAGTCTTCAAGGTATCAGCCTTTGTGGCATAGTCGCTATTTTATTAAACCTGATCTTACCGCATGATTTAGGTGAGAACACAGCCAGTATGCAAGTTGAGGATACTGAACATCTGTAATGACTGTCGTTATTATTTATAAGCTATTGCCCTAAATAAAAAAACCGGACTAATAAGTCCGGTTTTTATATCAGCGATATTTAATACTACAATTATTTAGTACCAAAGATTTTATCACCAGCATCGCCAAGACCAGGAACAATATAACCCTTGTCATTTAGCTTCTCATCAATAGCAGCAGTATATAGCTCTACGTCTGGGTGTGCTTTTTCTAGCGCTGCAATACCTTCAGGTGCAGCAACAAGTACCAATACTTTAAATTGAGTACAACCATGTTCTTTTAATAGATCAAGCGTTGCAATCATTGAACCGCCAGTTGCTAGCATTGGATCAACAATCAGTGCAATACGCTCATCAATATGTGATGCTAACTTATTAAAGTATGGTACAGGCTCTAGTGTTTCTTCATCACGGTAGATACCAACAACACTAATACGTGCACTTGGCATATGTTCTAATACACCATCCATCATTCCTAAACCAGCACGAAGAATTGGCACAACCGTCACTTTTTTACCTTTTAGTTGATCAATTTCAACTGGACCATTCCAGCCTTCAATCATCACTTTCTCTGTTTCGAAGTCTGAAGTCGCTTCATACGTTAGTAGGCTACCAACTTCGGTTGCCAATTCACGAAAACGCTTAGTGCTAATATCACCTTCACGCATAAGACCAATCTTATGTTTAACCAGTGGGTGTTTCACCTCAACGACTTTCATCTCGACTCCTGGGAACTAAATTATAAAAAAATAAAAAAATCGCAGCATTATATACCAAGCCAATCGATTGCCGATAGTATCAAATGCGTAATTGATTAAAATTTAATTGCTACAACAAATTGACGCAAACGTTTGCTCTCGTGTGAGGACTGCTGCTATTATACGCTGGTTTTTTACTTTAATACGTTTGAGGGATCATCTGTGAGCAACAAAAACTCTTCTCTTAGTTACAAAGATGCTGGTGTTGATATTGATGCTGGTAATGCGTTAGTTGACCGTATTAAAGGCGTAGTTAAACGAACTCATCGCCCTGAAGTTATGGGTGGTATTGGCGGTTTTGGTGCTTTATGTTCACTACCAACAAAGTATAAAGAGCCAGTTTTAGTCTCTGGTACTGATGGCGTCGGTACTAAACTTCGCCTTGCTATGGATCTAAAACAGCACGATACCATTGGTATTGATTTAGTCGCTATGTGTGTTAACGATCTAATTGTACAAGGCGCTGAGCCTCTATTTTTTCTAGATTATTACGCCACAGGTAAACTTGATATTGATACAGCTGCAAGTGTTGTTACCGGTATTGGTGAAGGCTGTATTCAATCAGGCTGTGCACTTATTGGTGGTGAAACCGCTGAAATGCCTGGCATGTATCACGGTGAAGATTACGACGTTGCCGGCTTTTGTGTTGGTGTCGTTGAAAAAGCAGACATTATTGATGGCTCTAAAGTTAGTGCAGGTGATGCCCTAATTGCTGTTGGCTCTAGCGGTCCACACTCAAACGGTTATTCATTAGTACGTAAGATTCTAGAAGTATCTCAAGCCGATCTTAATCAAGAACTTGACGGTAAAACACTGTCTGAGCACTTATTAACTCCAACTAAAATTTATGTAAAATCAGCATTAAAGATGATTGAAAATTGCGATATCCACGCTATTTCTCATATCACTGGTGGTGGTTTCTGGGAAAATATTCCTCGCGTATTACCACAAGGAACGAAAGCAGTTATTGATGGTAATAGCTGGCAATGGCCTGCGATTTTTAATTGGTTACAACAAGCAGGCAATGTCGATACCTATGAAATGTACCGTACTTTCAACTGTGGTGTCGGTTTGGTGATTGCATTACCAAGCGCACAGGCTGCATTAGCTATTGAAATTTTACAAGCAGAAGGCGAAAACGCATGGTTGCTTGGTAACATTGCAACGGCAACTGCGGGTGAAGAGCAAGTAGAGATTAACTAAAGCTATGCATAATATCGTTGTCTTAATCTCAGGAAATGGCAGTAATTTACAAGCGATAATTGATAATTGCGCTAATGGCGTCATCAAAAATAGCTGTATTGCTGCTGTGATCTCAAATAAAGCCGATGCTTATGGCCTGCAGCGAGCTCAGCTTGCAAACATAGAAACCGCCTCTATCGCGGTAACTGATTACGCCAATCGTCAAGATTATGATCAAGCTTTGATTAAAAAAATTGATGCTTATCAGCCAGATGTGATTGTTCTCGCAGGCTTTATGCGAATTTTATCTTCTGAGTTTGTCAACCATTACCAAGGAAAGATGCTTAATATTCATCCGTCCTTGTTACCTAAATACACGGGATTAAACACCCACCAGCGCGCCATTGATGCTGGTGATAGTGAACATGGTACCAGTGTCCATTTTGTCACAGAAGAACTCGATGGCGGTCCCGTTATTTTACAGGCAAAAGTGCCCATTTTTACAACAGATAGTGCCGATGATGTTATTGATCGTGTACAACGACAAGAACATAGTATCTATCCATTAGTTATTCAATGGCTGTTAAGCCAGCGGTTATCAATGCAAAATGGGCATGCAATACTAGATGGCACTGTACTACCACCACAAGGCTACGCTGCCCAATAAACGCTAATTAACACTTACAAAAAAGGCGCTCTCCGTGAGATCGCCTTTTTATTATCACAAAAAAATCGAGCCAATTGCGCTTAACAATTGTTAGCGTCAGCTGCGATAGCATGGTAAACCGTCTCACCAAAATGGAACACACGAAATTCACCACGAACCATTTTCTGCCAGCTTTCATCATTAGTTAACGGCTGAGTTGCAATCACGGTCACTACGTCATTCGCCGTTGTTTCACGTTGAAAATCAATCGTTACATCTTCATCAATTAATGATGCTTTACCAAACGGAGCTCGACGAGTGATCCAATGTAAGTTATTGGTACAATAAGTAAGAACATACTCACCATTACTCAACAACATGTTATACACACCCAATTGACGTAATGTATCGCAACACTCGGCAAAATAACCAAAGACAGGCGTCATATCTGCTGGTAATACAGGAAAACGCATTTCTAACTGGTTCATTAACCAGCAGAATGCAATTTCACTATCAGTATCACCTACAGCTTGATTATGACCTGTTACTAATTGTTCATAACCTGTCAATTGGCCATTATGAGCAAAAGTCCAATAATTCCCCCAAACTTCACGCGTAAAAGGGTGGGTATTTTCTAGACTCACCCCACCACGGTTAGCTTGTCGAATATGACTCACAACAGCACGACTTTTTATTGGGTATTGTTGTACCAACTCAGCAATACGTGATTTACAGCTTGGATTAGGATCTTTAAAGGTACGAAATCCTTTCCCTTCATAAAAGGTGATCCCCCACCCATCACGGTGTGGTCCAGTATTACCACCACGCTGCATTAAGCCAGTAAAGCTAAAACAAATATCTGTTGGTACATTGGCACTCATGCCTAATAATTCACACATTTTTATTTCTGCTCTTTACGCTGAATTATACTTATTTAAAAATCAATAATCGCTGTTCTAGTTTGATTCATTAACATTCTATCGACGATTATTTTTCCATTTCTTTTTCAACTAACATAATTAAAATATGAATAATTTTAATATGAATTTCTTGAATACGATCGGCATAGCCAAAATGTGGAACTCGAATTTCAACATCAGCAAGTCCTGCCATTTTACCACCATCTTTACCCGTTAGGGCGATGGTTTTCATTCCCTTAGCTTGTGCCGCTTCAATGGCTTTAAGGATATTGGCAGAGTTACCGGAAGTTGATAAACCAAACAACACATCTCCTTTAGCGCCAACCGCTTCTAAATAGCGAGAAAATACATATTCATAACCAAAATCATTACTTACGCAAGATAGATGACTCGGATCTGAAATTGCAATTCCAGGATAACCTGGACGGTCATCACGATAACGACCAGTTAGCTCTTCTGCAAAATGCATCGCATCACAATGAGAACCACCATTTCCGCATGACAATACTTTACCACCTTGCTTGAATGAATCAGCTAACAATTTAGCTGCTGCTTCAATATCAGCCAAGTTTTTGTCATCATTTAAAAAACGGTTAAGGACGTCAGCGGCATCAGTCAATTCGCTGCGGATCAGATCTTTATACATAAATTGCTCTCTCAATGTTTTCCATTAAATACAAATCAAGCGAGCAATATGCTCGCTTGATGCTGTAATACATCGTTAATCGCAGTTTACATACAAATAACTTACAGTGTCGACTCTTGATCTGGTGTGATGTCGGAATTAACCACTAAAGTTTGCTGTAATTGCGTAATTGAGTGTACTAAATGAAGATTTGTTAGTTCAAATACTCCTGCATGCTCCAATTTACGTTCAACATGCGGTAATACTCCTAGCAAATATACAGGTAAAGCGGATAACCGATCTAGTGCTAATTCAAAGGCATGAATCGCGGTAATATCAATTGTCGATACATCGCTAAAATCAAGCACAACGGCACGAGTTTCCATTGTTGCATGTTCAATCACAGAGAAAGCTTTTTCACTTGCAGCAAAGAATAACGGCCCATTGATGTCATATACCACCACATCGTCACCAAAGTTCAGGTGCGGATGTTTATCATGGGTAATAGTAACGGTTGTTAAGCTCGCAATACGTTGAATAAACAGCACGCCAGCTAATAATAAGCCAACAATTACCGCAACCACCATATCAAATGCAACGGTTAGAATAAAACAAGTCATTAAAACAGCAACATCACGACGCGGTGCCACTTTTAAAGTGTGCACAAAGTGTGGAGCTTCTGACATATTCCACGCGACCATGATAAGCAAACCCGCTAAAGCACTCATAGGTACGTAAGATAACGCAGGCGCTAAGACTATCATTGCTGCTAATACAAACAGAGCATGAATAATGCCTGAAATTGGCGAGAAAGCACCTGAACGAATATTGGTTGCCGTACGTGCAATTGCCGCCGTAGCAGGAATACCACCAAAGAAAGGTACGATCATATTTGCAATGCCTTGACCAACCAATTCTGCATTAGGATTGTGTTTAGTACTGGTCATACCGTCAGCAACAACAGCACACAATAAAGATTCAATACAGCCTAACATTGCAATTGTTAGTGCTGATGGCATCAATTCAATAACTGTTGCCCAATTGAAGGTATCTGATTGCCATAATGGTAAAAATTGTGGTGCTTCTTGAGGAATACCATGACCAATAATATTGCCAATGGTGTAGCTAAATTTCTCACCAAGCAATGTCACATGCTCAAGGCTAAAGTGATTTAAAGCCAGTGCTAAAACTGTACCCACAAATAAAGAAACTAAATGAGGTGGAATTCGGGTTTTCAGTTTAGCCCAACCAATAAAGGTCATAATGGTAATAATACCGACCAGTGCATCGGCATAATTAATGGTAGAAATGGCATGTGAGTAGGCCATTACCTTTTCAGGGAAATGAATCGGACTGCCAAGTACATGTAAGCCCAACAGATCTTTCAGCTGTAAAAACGCAATAACAAAGCCAATACCTGCAGTAAAACCGGTCGTCACAGGGTAAGGGACATACGCCACCAATTGCCCTAACCGAAAAATACCCATCAGTAACAAAATAACCCCAGACATCATTGTCGCAAGCATTAAGCCTGATAAACCGTATTTCTGCGTTATTGGTAATAAAATAACCACAAACGCCGCAGTAGGACCAGTAATATTAAAACGTGAGCCGCCTAATAACGCAGCTAAAAAACCAGCCACGATAACAGTATACAAACCATGTTGGGGAGGAACACCAACTGCGATTGCTAATGCCATACCTAACGGAATAGCCACGATACCAACAGTAATACCAGATACTAAATCGGCACGAAGCTTGGAAATGGAATATCCCTGTTTCCACGTTTGAGAGAGAGCTTGAAAAATCAACACAACAAAACCCCTGTGCTTATTGCACATAAAAAAATAGGCATTGATGTCAACCCGAAAGAGGGTCCGGCGGGCAACTGTCAGTCGGAAATCGGGAAAGGCAACAAACGGAAATACCGCTCACTTATTACTTGCATAAAAAATACACAGTTGTAATAACGTGAACAGTATCACAATAGTGCTATATGTTAACGCTTCACTAATAATTCGCAAGTGAAAATAAAATCACCAATGATCTCGATCAATGCGAGTAAAACCGCAGTATTACTGTTTTTTACAATATCATTCTTGATTGATTGCCCAATAAAATATTTTACATTTATTTAAAAAATAACTTACAATTAATTATAAGTGGTTAGACCTCTTATCTTATTTTTTAAGGCTGCCATACTCTAAAAAAACATCACGTAATATTGTGCTAAAAAGACATTTGAATAATCGGCCTTTTCCAAGTGCAATACACTGTGCTGCTATATGATTACGGAGAATTGCTATGCTGACATTTATATATTTAATTAGCTTTATCTGTGTGCTTGGCGCCCTCGCCTATCACCGTATATCTCGCCCAATTTTTACCGCTATCATTGCTGGATTGTTGGTACTAGGAACCCTTATAAATGTTACAGGAATTATTAGCTGGTTAACGTTTACCGTCATTGCCTTACCCCTAAATGTAGCCATATTACGTAAAAAGTTATTCACTCAATCAGCACTTCAGTATTTTAAAAATGTTATGCCTCAAATGTCACAGACTGAAAAAGAAGCGATTGATGCCGGTACAGTGTGGTGGGAAGCCGATCTTTTTAGTGGAAACCCTGACTGGAACAAACTACATGCTATTCAACCTCCAGCCCTTACTCCTGCAGAACAAGACTTTTTAGATGGTCCTGTAAATGACATTTGCCGCATGGTGAATGATTTTCATATCACTCATGATCTTGCCGATCTGCCACCTGAAGTATGGCAACAACTTAAACAACATAAATTTTTTGCAATGATCATTAAAAAGCATTACGGCGGGTTAGAATTTTCAGCTTATGCGCAATCATTGGTATTACAAAAATTAACAGGCGTCTCATCGGTCTTATCTTCAACGGTTGGAGTACCAAACTCTTTAGGCCCCGGAGAGTTATTGCAACACTATGGTACTAAAGCACAAAAAGATTATTATTTACCACGCCTAGCTGCGGGTGATGAAATTCCTTGCTTTGCTCTGACTAGTCCAGAAGCGGGATCTGACGCAGGTTCTATTCCTGATTTTGGTATCGTCAAAAAAGGGATATGGCAAGGTGAAGAAATTCTCGGAATGGAACTGACATGGAACAAGCGCTACATCACCTTAGCCCCCGTAGCCACTGTATTAGGCTTAGCATTTAAACTATTCGATCCCGATCATCTGCTTGGTGATAAAGAAGATATTGGTATTACGTGTGCCTTAATTCCAACCGATATTGATGGCATTAAAATTGGCCGCCGTCATTTTCCGTTAAATATTCCTTTTCAAAACGGCCCCACACAAGGTAATAAAATTTTTGTGCCCATTGATTTCATTATTGGCGGTCAAACAATGGCTGGTCAAGGGTGGAAAATGTTAGTTGAATGTTTATCTATAGGTCGAGGAATTACCCTACCATCAAACACCACTGGCGGTTTAAAAACAGCGGCAATGGCAACCGGAGCTTATGCTCGTATTCGTCGCCAATTTAAATTGCCTATCGGTAAAATGGAAGGTATTGAAGAGCCTCTGGCTCGAATCGTCGGTAATGCTTATGTGCTTGATGCCGCGACAACATTAACCGTTGCTGGTATCGATTTAGGTGAAAAACCTGCCGTAATTTCAGCCATCGTTAAATACCATTGTACTCACCGTAGCCAAAAGAGCATCATTGATGCGATGGACATCGTCGGGGGTAAAGGGATTTGTATGGGGCCAAGCAACTTCCTGGCACGAAATTATCAAGGAGCCCCAATCGCGGTTACCGTTGAAGGCGCCAATATATTAACCCGCTCAATGATTATTTTTGGTCAAGGAGCAATTCGTTGCCACCCTTATGTGCTTAACGAAATTAATGCTGCTTATATTGACGATCAACAACAAGCACTTAATCAATTTGATAAAGCAGTCTTTAATCATATTGGGTTTGTGTTAAGTAATATCACTCGCAGCTTCTGGTTAGGTTTAACCGATGGTCGAGGCTCATCAGCTCCCCACAAAGATGTAACCTCTCGCTATTATCAACAAATGAATCGCTACAGTGCTAACCTTGCATTATTAGCCGATATCTCAATGGCAACCCTGGGGGGATCACTTAAACGTAAAGAGCGTTTATCCGCCCGTCTTGGGGATGTATTAAGCCAATTATACTTAGCCTCAGCCACATTGAAACGCTATGCTGATGAAGGCCGACAGGCTGAAGATATCGCCTTAGTACATTGGGGCTTACAGGATGCACTTTATCAGGCAGAGGTCGCTATTGATCATTTTTTAGCGAATTTTCCCAATAAAGTCATTGCTCGAGGATTGCGGTTTATCATGTTACCAACAGGATTATGTCGTCGCCAACCCAGTGATGACTTAGATCACCAACTAGCTCGTTTAATTCAAACACCATCAGCAACACGAGATCGTATTGGTCGCGGTCAATTTTTAGAAGCAACAACAAACAATGCCGTTGGAATGATGGAAGTTGCTCTCGTTGATATTCTCGCAGCTGAACCAATTTATGATCGTGTTTGTCAAGCAGCAAAAACACCGCTACCGTTCATGCAATTAGGTAAGGTTGCAGCCATAGGATTAGAACTTGGCGTGATCACCACCGAGGAAGCACAATTACTTCATCAAGCAGAAGCCGGACGATTAGACACCATTAATGTTGATGACTTTGACCCAGCACAATTAGCGATTAATCCATCTCAAGCAACACTCTCAATTCACAATGCAGCTTAAATAGCTCATAACTATGATGCTCAGGGGTAAAAGTCTCTGAGCATCACAGGCTTATTTAGGCACAATTAAATCAGAATGAATGGTTCGTTTACGTCGCCAAATCAATAACACCACCATTGCACTGATAACAATGACAATATTAGTTACGACAACCCACAATAACCGTTGCTGTTGCTGTTGCTGTTGCTGTTCATTATGAACAATTAACTGTTTTTTTGCCTGTTGCTGAGCCAAAGATGCACTCAAATCAACAGAGGCAGCAGCAACTTGAGTATAGTTGTGCTGAGATAAACGAAACACTAACTCTCGTTGAGTCAACGAATCAGTCACATAAACCCACCCTCGCCACCACGCCTTACCTATTTGTGCATCATTAGCCCATGAGAGTGCTAAGTGCGACTGTTGAAGACCGGTACTTTGTTGAATAATGATTGGCTTTTTCTGAGGTTGTTTAACGACCAAATAAGCAGCCAATGAACCTGCAAGCGTTTGATCAGTTTTCGCATCAATATTGACGATATGCGATGTTAATAGTTGATGACTTTGTACAAATGAGGTAGTGATGGGGGCTGGATAAATGAGCACTGTTTGTTCAATAGCACGTTTAAACACTCCATTGCTTGATGCTATTTCAACACGATATTTGCCCGGTTCAACATTCACATTAAGTGCTACGGTAAAAATACCATCACCTGCAACTTCATCATACTGCCGACCATCATCCGCAAATTGTCCCACCACCGTCGGTGCAGACTCATTCGATTGTTCAGGTAACACGGATGTCAGTGGGTAAAAAACAACCTTTAACTGCACTCGATCTAAAAAATCACGTAACAGTAATGGTTGTTTGTTCTGTGTCAATTGCGCACTAAATTTTAAAACTTCTGTTTGATATAATTGTGCGGGTAAAGGTTCAGCCTGTAACTGAATATTTGAGATAAACCTAATCCCATTATTTGCAGACACTTTACCCAAGGCTTGCCATGGTCCCGCCATCGGATGAGTAATTGAAATAATATCCATCCCTTTATCGGTATACCATGACATCGTTTTTGCGTGGCGATCAGCATAATATTTACGCCCATCAGGAGCGACTAAAATTACTGACTGGCTCGGTTGATCACGAGTAACAACAAACGTTATCTGCTCTATTTCCGGATCAACGCGAAAGCGATTATCAAGCCAAGTTAATCTCGCTTCTGTTTGCGCCCAAGCACTTGATATTGAAATCCAAGTACAGAGCGTAACGTAGAAAATAAGTAACCATAATCGCCGCAACATACTGCCTCTAAAGACGCCAAATAACGTCAACCTTCTTACCTATCAAATCAAGCCTATCTTGATGTGCTGTTAGTTCATCGGCCGCTGCATGGATAACCTTTAACTCTTTTCGACCACTAGCCAAACGTCGAATATTAGTTTCCGTTGTAGAGTCATCGTTACCACTGCTTAAACGTAATGATGTTTGACCACCGGTCATCATCAAATAAACGTCAGCTAGAATCTCGGCATCGAGTAATGCGCCGTGCATCGTACGATGTGAGTTATCAATACCATAACGCGAACATAAAATATCAAGGTTATTTCGTTTACCAGGAAACAGCCTTTTCGCCATTTCTAGAGTATCGGTTACTCGACAGATATCTTCTATTTTTGCAATTGACGCGCCCATTTTATGGAATTCATAATCCATAAAACCGGTATCAAACGATGCGTTATGAGCGACTAATTCAGCGCCATCAATAAAATCAATAAATTCTTGGTGGATATCTGCATACACAGGTTTATCACGTAAAAATTCATCCGTAATACCGTGGACAGCGATCGCTTCTGGATCGATTTTTCGATCCGGCTTGATATAAACATGGAACGTATTACCGGTTAATTTACGGTTAATGATCTCTACCGCACCTATTTCGACAATACCGTGGCCTTCATAATGAGGGCCGGTCATGTTCATACCTGTTGTTTCTGTATCAAATACAATAATGCGTTGGTTTGTGGCTTTCATAGTAGTTAATGTGTCAGACTTAAGTTTTTATCTAAGGCAAAACTACCCACTATGATGAAGCAGGTAGAAATTTTCACCGATGGATCGTGTTTAGGTAATCCTGGTCCCGGCGGTTATGGCACAGTATTAAGATACAAACAACACGAAAAAGAGCTTAGTGGTGGCTATTTAATGACCACCAACAACCGCATGGAACTGCTTGCCGCTATTATGGGACTCGCCAGTTTAAAACAACCATGCCATGTTGATCTTACCACTGACAGTCAATATGTGCGTCAAGGAATTACGCAATGGATACATAATTGGAAAAAAAGAGGTTGGCAAACAGCAGAGAAAAAACCTGTCAAAAATGCTGATCTTTGGCAACAGCTTGATCAAGAAACTCAGCGCCATCAGGTTCAATGGCATTGGGTTAAAGGCCATGCAGGACACCCAGAAAATGAACGTTGTGATGTTTTAGCGCGTACGGGTGCAGAAAACCCGACGCAAGCTGATAACGGTTATCAACCAAACTAAACCTAAACTTACGAACGCGAAGACGTTTTAGTGCATGTTTTTTCAGCCTGAGTTCGACAATTAATTCGCAGCGGCGCTAATTGTCGACGTAATTTCCAGGTGGGTTTAATCAGCTTTAATGGACAAGTCCGCTTACGTGCCACGATAAAATATAAACTACCGACGGCAGATAGAGGCTCAGATAGAACATGTTCAAGCCATGCAGCACAAGCAAGGTGCCGAGTAGCAGGGACTATCGCAAATGTTTCTTGATACACCACTTCATAATTGAGTAACCGTAACCAATCATTAATTCGAAACGGTAAATACATCTTACCCGTCCACGGTGCTTGACGGCGATTCCATGGTAATAATCCTCGTAATCCTAATAGGCTCAAGGGGTTATTACCACTTAATACCAAGTAGCCATCGTCAACCATCACGCGATCGATCTCACGTAATAAGCCATGAGGATCTGCCGCATAATCTAATTGATGCATTAATAAACATGCATCAAATGATTTTTCAATAAACGGTAATTCTAAAGCATCAGCCACAATTGTTCGTTTAGGGCTGAATTTATCAACAGTAATTTGATGTTGAATATTACAATGGCTACTGGTCAGCTCTGCACTGAGGCCACCAAGCTTTAACATGTGATAACCGAATAATTTAGGACACCACTCATCAAGTCGTGCCTGTAATAATTCTGCTACCCATTCACCATTGATCACATTCGACCATGTATAAGGAACTTCAATGTGTGTTACTGTACGCGCTGGCTTCATAAGATACTGCTCAACACCTGATAGGGCTGGAGACAAAATTCATGTTAACTGTTAAAAGCATACCCGCATTTAAAGACAATTACATCTGGCTGATTCAAAACCCAGACAATCATTGTGTCGTTGTTGATCCTGGGGATGCCACGCCGGTTCTTGAGGCAATCGAAAAAGACAATTTAATTCTAGATGCAATCCTCATCACTCACCATCATCATGATCATGTCGGTGGCATTAGTGAGTTAAAACGTCGCTTCCCTGCAACTAAAGTCGTTGGTCCCAATGATGAACCTATTCCGGGTATCACTCGCCCAGTAGAAGATGGCGATCAAGTTGATATCTTTGGTGAGCGCTTTATGGTGCTGAGTGTACCAGGACACACTTTAGGTCATGTTGCTTATGTTGGTGATGAAAAGCTATTTTGTGGCGATACATTATTCTCAGCGGGTTGTGGTCGTATTTTTGAAGGTACACCAGCACAAATGTTTAATTCATTGCAAAAAATAGCTTCGCTACCCGATGAAACCAACATCTATTGTGCTCATGAATATACCGCAGGTAATCTTGCTTTTGCCTTAGTTGCAGAACAAGATAATGCGCACTTACAACGTTACCGTGATCAAGTGAATCGTCTGCGCGCCAATGGCCAAAGCACCTTACCTACCACCCTTAATAATGAAAAACTTATTAACCCATTTTTACGTTGTGATCAGCCAAGTATTAAACGCTCAGTTGCTGATAAAGCGTACGATAGCTCAGATATTGAGACATTTGCAGCACTTCGACGTTGGAAAGACGAGTTTTAACGTTTCTCCCCTTGTAACCAAGGTGGTTGGGCAAGTATTATCACCAACCATTTTGGCTACAAACGACTGTCATGAAATTCAAAATTCTTTTAGCAAGTATGCTTGTTATCGCAGGTTGTCAGACAACAAAAGAGACAACGCAGGCCGATACTAACCACCAAAAAACTGTCGTTGAGCAACCTACTAACACTCCAGTTGAAACTGTAGTGCCGATTGTTCCTGTCATCAAAAAAACACAGCCTGTTGTGGAACACTTAACACCGCAACAGCAGCAAGATGTATGGGATCGCATTGCGATGCAGATCACTACGAAAATTCCTAATAATAAACGTGTTCAATATTACCGTAACTGGTATTTAAAGAACCCGCGTAATCTTGAAATTATTGCTCAACGTGCCCAGCCTTTCCTGTACTACATCACAGAACAAGTTGAAAAACGTGGTATGCCGCTAGAATTAGCTTTGTTACCTATTGTTGAAAGCTCATTTGATCCACATGCATACTCAAGCATGGCTGCCGCAGGTCTATGGCAAATTATCCCTGACACTGGCCGCCGTTTTGGCTTAAAACAAAACAGTTGGTATGACGGCCGTCGTGATGTGGTTAAATCCACCACCGCTGCACTTAATTTACTTGAATACTTAAATAAAAAGTTTGATGGTAATTGGCAACAAGCACTTGCCGCTTATAACACTGGTGAAGGTCGCGTATTTAATGCGATTCGTAAAAATAAAGCCGCAGGTAAACCCACTGATTATTGGGCGCTTGATTTACCGAATGAAACCAGCAGTTACGTTCCAAAACTGTATGCGGTTGCTGATATCATCATGCACCCTAAAAAATACGGTTTCCATATTGAGCCAATCCGTAATAAACCCGTTATCGCTATCGTAAAACCTGGCGTACAAATGGATCTTACTATTGCGGCAGAATTTGCAGGCATCAGCACCAATGAATTAAAAGATCTTAACCCTGCTTACCGTCGTGGTGTTACAGCACCGAATGGACTTAATCATCTATTATTACCGATCAACACAGTTAGTCGTTTTAAACGTGAATTAGCACAAAATCGTAACGCTAGCATGATTACACATCATCACCGTGTAAAATCTGGTGAAAGTCTAGGATTAATTGCAAAACGTTACCACAGCAGTATTAAAGCAATTCAAAAAGTGAATAACCTTAAAACCACTAATATTCGTATTGGCCAATCACTGACGATTCCAGCATCGCCAATTTCATTAGTTAATCGTCAGCACCGTGCCGCTGTCCATGTGGAGGCACAGCATTATGTCGTGCAGTCAGGTGATAATTTATGGAACATTGCTCGTAAGCACAAAACGAGCGTAGCAAAGCTTAAGCAACTTAACAGCCTAAGTAAAAATGCGGTGTTACATCAAGGACAACGTTTAAAAGTATCAGCAATAACAGCACCAAAGAAAACCGTCGCTAACCATAAAACTATTCATTACAAAGTACGGAATGGGGATAGTTTAAGTGTTATCGCTCAACGTTATGATGTTTCTGTTGCTGAGATTAAAAAATGGAATAATCTAGCTAACAATAAATATATTAAGCAAGGTCAACAACTCAAGTTAGTGATTGATCGTCGTAAGGTAAAAGCATGACGCCATCTAAAAATCCAATTGTTGCTATTATCGATCTTTTTCGTTCTCCAATAGAATGCTTTGCCGCTATCTATGAACGACCGAAATGGGCAATTTTACCCTATTTAATGATTATTCTTGGTTCATTCATTTTGTGGGGCAGTTACTTTAACCATGTCGATATGCCATGGCTGCAACAAACAATACAAGCGCAACTAGGCAATCTTGGTGACAATGCGCAACAAGCTTGGTTAACGCGAGAAGTATTGCTTGCTGGTGAAGTATTTAGTGATATCACAGGCCGAACAGCTGTGATTTTTGTATTGGCGTTATGGTTAAAATTAGCCACTAAAAGTAGCCGCCACCAACATAGCTATGGAAAGTGGCTCGCTGCGGCATGTTTTATTATGTTGCCATCGTTTATCGGTGACATTGCGAGCTATATTAATGTTGTATTTAATACAAATAATATACTGCCAAATGCTGCTGACCTAAACAGTATTAATGGTCTTTTAAAATTGCCATTAAACAATCGCTGGGCTGCACTCGCAACGACCATGCCATTATTAGCACCATGGTATATCGCTCTAACTTACGCCGCGGTCAGTGCATGGACAGATCTAGATCGTGCCAAAGCTATTATTGTCGCAGTGCTGCCTTGGGTGTTAACACTTATTGTATGGCCTTTGCTAATCATTTCAGCTTAATGCATCACTGAGTGAGTTAATTTAAACGTCGCTAACAATGGGCTATGATCAGAAGCATCTGTTTTTGGTGCTTCTGATTTCACCAACTGTAAATCACGATAATAAAGATGATCAAGAGGCTTACCTAGCACGCGAACTCGCTGATCATTATGGTACTGAACCTCTTTTAGACCCAATGAATGCGCAAAAGCTCGTACCACTTTAATCCGCGCTTTACGCCATGTATTAAAATCTCCTGCCAATATAATTGGTCCTTGGTGCTGTTCCAATACCGTTTTTAAACTGTCTAATTGCTGCTGATATTCATTTAAGCCAATGGCAAAATTCACCCCATGGAGATTAACCACTGCCAGCGTTTGACCATCAGATAGTGTAAATTGCGATAATAATGCTGATTTAGGTAAGCGCAGCCAGGGCTCCATCGCCAAATAAGCGCATGTTTGACGTGAAGATACACGCGATAAATTCATCACGCCAGCAGGTGTATCAAGAAAGCGAAACGCATTTGCCATTCTCACTTGCCAATGATTCGCATCTAAATAATTTTTCAGATCAGTATTTAAACTCGCCTCTTGCAATAACACCAAATCACTTTTCTGAGTAAACCCTTCTAATGCTTGGCGCCAATTAGGACGCTGTTGCTTATAGATATTCCATACAGCAACGGTCAATACACCATTATTGTCTAGCGGTGGCGCAATTTCACTTTCAATACAGTGGTAAGTAAAGTGAGGGGCAAAAACTTCATTGGTCACCTCCGGTTGCATTGTTACATCAAATGATGAGTTAAACGCCCCTAGCCCCAACGCGCCAGCCACGACACCTAAACCAGCAACTACTTTTGTTTTTGTTCTGCGTGCCATAATAGCGCCTACATAGACAACTTAGCCCATTAGATTAATGGGCTAATGTCATCATAAAATTAAAAAGAATAAAATCAGAAAAGAATAGCGGTGGCCTAATAATGTTGACCATTATCGTAATAAGCTGCAGGTGTCAGTGCGGTAAAAATAACAGCGACATCTTGATTTTTATCGTCAACCGCTGTTCTTATAGCTGCAGTAATCACTGCAGCAACATTATCTTGAACCTCTTGACCACGATCAAACCAAAACACTTCAATAAATGGATAAGCATCAGACACCTCACCATCAAAGATAAATGAAGCGGGAATATGCTCTAATGTAAAATCTTCACGAGGACACTCCATCAACGGTTGTAAACCATCAACTAATGCTGTTGATAGTTGTTTTACGGTATCAAATGCAATTGCACGAAAACGAAGATGTGGCATAAAAGCTCCCAAAAATTGACTATTTACTCTACTACATTACCACTTAATAGCGTTCAACCTCGAATTTTTATTATTATAAATTCTCTTCGTAACACTCCGTTAATATCATCATGGCTAATAAAGTGTAGATTCAGAGTACTATCTAGTACTTCTTAATGTACTAATTATAAACCTTAACTATTTAAGGTAACACTTAATTGTAGCGACCTAAAAACGACGGTTGTCGGTTAGTAATGCTTTAATAACAATTATCTTTTGGAAATTCCAACACGCGCAGATGTTCCGTATGACTAATCCGCTGCTCTGCCAGTTGGAGCTACACCTAAATTATATTGATGTAAAAAAGCCCCGACATTGCTGTCGAGGCTTTCTTTAATATGTCAGGAGTTACGATATTCAAACGTCACAACACGCGCTGATTTTCGGTATAGCGGAATCCGCTGCTCTGCCAGTTGGAGCTACACCTAGATTATATTGATGTAAAAAAGCCCCGACATTGCTGTCGAGGCTTTCTTGAAGATGGCAGGAGTTACGATATTCAAACGT
>NZ_JAYXUH010000024.1:0-51694 GCF_036040035.1 Photobacterium sp. S4TG1 | reverse complement strand
ACTATTCAACGAGTGCCCACACAGATTGCATGGTCAAATTGTTAAAGAACGTTAGCACAATACGTCGTATCGGCTGAGGCTGCGTATATTACTCCGCACCAATTTAAAGTCAACAAGTTTTTTAAAATTATTTTTAAAACCCTTTAATGACCTGCCTTGCGTAAGATATATTTTATATTTCTTACCATTTGAATATAAATCAAATCAAGACTGCGATTTTCACACTTTAAATTGAAGATAAAACCTCAAATAACCTTGTGATTTTTTATAAACCGCTTACCTACAAGTTATACACAGGTTGTAATCAAATTACTAACTGCACGTATTCCGTGTCGTTGGGGTGCATTATAGAGAGAATAAGCAGGATGACAATTGTTTATTTACTTTTTTGATGCGAATGCTAGTAATACCAACCAAAAGCCACAAAAGAGTCAATATTCATACAATAACGCTATTAAACAATAGTCGCTATTTAAAAATAGTGTTGAGTATTTAATCAATCGGTGACATTTAGTTAATTGTATATAGTTAAGAGACAACAAAATAAGGATTTAATAGCGACTCTCGATCATAACGAAGGGGAAAACCATCCAGATCATTCACTGTAGCGCCTGCACTTTCAGCGATACATTGACCAGCAGCAGTATCCCACATCATTGTTGGTCCTAAGCGCGGGTAATATTGAGCTCGCCCTTCGGCCACTAAGCAAAACTTTAATGATGATCCCACTGCCACTAATTTATGAGCTCCTAGTTGTTGAAGATAAGCCTCTAACTCAACCGAAGGATGTGAACGACTACCAACCACAGTTGGTATAGTTGAAGGTAAAAGACGAATGACCTCTTTACCTGCTTTAGTCACTAGCCAAGCTGTTTCTCCATCACCCAGCCATGCTTTATTTAATGCGGGAGCATAAACAACAGCTAAAATAGGTTTTCCATTTTCAATAAACGCAATATTAACGGTAAACTCACCGTTCTTATTAATAAATTCTTTAGTTCCATCCAATGGGTCCACCAGCCAAAAAGATTGCCAATGTTGACGCTGTTGCCAATCGGTCTGTGGCGACTCTTCAGATAAGATAGGAATATCGGGTGTCAGTTGTTGTAGCTGATTAATGATAATTTCATTTGCGGCAAGGTCAGCAATAGTGACCGGACTATTATCTGCCTTATTTTCAATCGCTATATTACTGTGATAATGCGTCATTATCGATTTACCCGCATCCAATGCGGTAGTGTATATAGCATCAAGTAATGTTGTCACTTACGGTACTCCTATTACCGATGATCACGCAATAATACTTCGACTACGTAAAGCATTAATACATTGCTCAACCAATTCATGAATATTATGACTATCAGCGGCTAAATGAATTTCAGGTTGTAAAGGCAATTGGTAGTCTGCATCAATACCTGTAAATTGCTTTATTTCACCCGCTCGTGCTTTTTTATATAACCCTTTAGGATCGCGCTTTTCGCATTCAGCTAAAGGAGTATCAACAAACACTTCAATAAACTCACCGTGTGGCAGTAAATCTCGTACTATTTGTCTTTCTTCACGATGAGGAGATATAAACGCACTCAGTACGATCAATCCTGAATCTGCCATCAATGTGGCAACCTCACCGATACGACGAATATTTTCTCGTCGATCTTGAGCAGAAAAGCCAAGATCTTTACACAAACCATGGCGAACATTATCACCATCTAATAAATAGGTATGATAACCCAATGCCAAGAGTCTATGTTCAAGAGCGCCAGCAATTGTCGATTTTCCAGCACCACTCAATCCAGTAAACCATAACACACAAGGCTGCTGCTGCTTTTGCTGTCCTCGCTGCTCTTTAGTCACACTATAACTATGCCAGACAATATTATTGTTATCGTCATGGGACTTCGTTGTCGAATTCATAACATATTCCATTGTTAATTTAGTTAAAAGGGAAGACGACTGGGATCAAGATCAATACTACGGCGGAATACACTATTGAAAGAGGTAACCCCAGTTTTAGATAATCTCGAATTTTATAATTACCAACGCTGTAAACGAGTAAATTCGTTTGATAACCATACGGTGAAATAAAACTCGCACTAGCACCAAACAGTACCGCCATAATAAAAGGCATCGGATCGACACCATAGCCTAGCGCCAAGCTATAACTTATTGGGAACGCTAATGCAGCGGCAGCGTTATTAGTGATCAACTCAGTCAAGATTAATGTAAGTAAGTAAACTGCAATTAATCCACCATACACACCCCAACCATTAAATGCGGTAATAAGTGCTTGGCCCATTTGCTGTGATAAGCCACTGGTAATCATTAATTGTGCCAGTGTTAATGCCGAACCTACAATCACTACAATATCAATCGGAAATCGACGTCGAAGCTCATTAAAAGAGATGATCCCCAGTACTACCAGCACCAATAAATAAACCGCTAGTCCTTTAATTAATGGTAACCAACCAACTAAAGCCAATACAATCACGCTTAAAAAACCAACTAATACAGTTGTACTACGATGGCTATCTAGACGAGCACTTGAATCAAGGCCATTCACCAGCACAAACTCACGCTCTAGCATTGCTTGTTTTTGGTTAAATAATCTTCCCGGTACGATCACCAGCGTATCACCCGCGCGTAATTCAATATTACCCAAGCCACCAGCTAACCGTTCATGGCCACGACGAATAGCAACCACAACTGCATCAAAATTCTCTCTAAATTGAGTGCTTTTTAATGTTCGTCCACAAATCGCAGCAGAGTGACTAACAATAACTTCCATCATCGATTGACCATTGAGATGATGCTGACCAAATAAATGCAGTCCTTCTATTTCTTGTAAGGTGGTAACACTTTCAATATCACCACAAAACAATAATCGATCACCGGCTTGTAATTTAGTATCAGGGCAAACAGGGGCTATAGTCTTACCCTCACGGATCAGCTCAGCTAAAAATAAACGTCGCAATGCACGAAGCCCATTTTCAGTGACGCTCTTTCCTATTAACGGTGAATAACTTTTTACTCGCGCCTCTAAGAAATAAGGCAGCTGTTCTTCACTATCATCATCGTTATTCGGTAAAAAATAACTCAGTGGAATTAAAATTATTAACCCAATAACTAATACCGCTAAGCCAATCATAGTAGGTGCAAAAAACCCCAGGCTAGGTAAACCAACGTCTTCTACAAAACTATTAATAATAAGGTTAGTTGATGTACCAATTAGCGTTAATGTGCCACCTAAAATAGCGGTATAAGATAACGGCAGTAATAATTTAGAGGGAGCATGGCGTTGATTACGCTTTATCGCCCCTATTAATGACACCACCACCGCAGTGTTATTGGTAAAGGAGGACAATAATGCGGTCGATAAGCCCAGCTTAGCCACAACAGAGCTATGACCACCTTGTGAAATTTGCCGCCCAACCCAACTAATTAAGCGGGTTTTTTCAAGGGCGATGGAGACCAAGATTAATAACACTAAGGTTAATAATGATGAATTGGTAAAATTTGCGGCAATAGCAGGTAATTCAATTAAGTTTGCTTGATAACCAATAAACGCACTGCCGGCAAATAAATACGCAGGTTTAATATTCGTAGTGAGCAAGCAGAGAATAATCACTACTAGCATTGCCAGCACAGTAGCTTGTTCCCAGCTCATTCACATCACTCCAGTAATTGACCGATATCTTTCGCATCCCAATGCGGGAAATGCTTACGAACCAGTGCATTAAATTCCACTTCAAACATTGAATAACTACGACGGTTATCGATGGCTAATGGTTCACGAATTAAACCTGCACCAACAGTGACATTGGTTAATCGATCAATAATGATAAAGCCGCCAGTATCTTTACAAGTTTGATAGCTATCAACGGCAATTGCATCATGTAAGTTGAACTCACATAAACCAATGCCATTAAGGGGTAATGTCTCGGTTGCAAAGGTATCAAGACTATTAATATCAACTTGATGACGTATCGTACTTACACTACCTAGCGTTTTTTTACCTGCCACTTTAATATCATACTGACGTCCCGGCGTTAATGCGGTTTCCCCCATCCACACAATATCAGCTAGTACATTATTACTTAATGGCACTTCGTCTTCGGCTGCAATTAACGTATCACCACGACTAATATCAATTTCATCCGCTAAAGTAACCGTAATGGCCTGGCCTTTAGTTGCAAATGCTAAATCACCATCAAAAGTTACGATTCGCTCTACGGTTGATGTTTTTCCTGATGGTAATGCTGTTACTCGTTGCCCTACCTTTAGTTCACCTGAGGCTAATGTGCCAGCAAAGCCACGAAAGTCGAGATTAGGACGGTTTACATATTGAACAGGAAAACGTAACACTGGCGAGTCATCATCAGTGAATAAATCAACTTGCTCTAATAATGTTAATAGTGGTTCGCCTTGATACCACGCCATCTTGGCACTTTGACTAACAACGTTATCGCCTTCTAAGGCAGATAATGGCAATAATTGAATATTAATCTTAGGATTGAGTTTTTTTGAAAACTGAAGGTATTGCTGCTGAATGTCTTCAAACCGTGTTTGGTCAAAATCAACCAAATCCATTTTATTGACTGCCACAATAAATTGGCGAATACCGAGTAAACTGGCGATATAAGAATGACGGCGAGTTTGATCTAATACCCCTTTACGAGCATCAATTAAAATAACCGCTACATCACAGGTTGAAGCACCGGTTGCCATATTACGGGTGTACTGCTCATGCCCTGGTGTATCAGCAATAATAAACTTACGCGCTTTAGTTGAGAAATAACGGTAAGCAACGTCAATAGTGATCCCTTGTTCACGCTCTGCTTGTAAACCATCGACTAATAACGCTAAGTCTGGCTTATCGCCCGTAGTACCGACTTTTTGGCTGTCGGTATGAATTGCCGCTAATTGATCTTCATAAATTTGGTGAGAATCATGCAGCAAACGACCAATGAGGGTACTTTTACCGTCATCAACGGAGCCACAGGTTAAAAATCGTAGCAGTGACTTATTATGATGTTGATCGAGATAAGCTTCGATTCCAAGCTCTGCGACCTGTTGTTCTATCACACTGTTCATTTATCTCTCCTTAGAAGTAACCTTGGCGTTTTTTCAATTCCATTGAGCCAGATTGATCATGATCGATAGCCCGCCCTTGACGTTCACTGGAAGTCGCCACCAGCATTTCTTCAATAATCCCCGGTAAAGTATCAGCCGTTGATTCCACCGCTCCTGTTAATGGATAACACCCTAAGGTTCTAAAACGGACGCTTTTTTGTTGAATAGTCTCGCCGGGGTGTAATTCTAGGCGATCATCATCAACCATGATCAACATTCCATCCCGTTCAACAACTGGCCGTACTTGAGATAAATACAACGGTACAATTTCAATTTGCTCTAAGAAGATATATTGCCAAATATCAAGTTCAGTCCAATTGGAGAGTGGAAACACGCGAATGCTTTCACCTTTATTAATTTGACCGTTATAGGTTTTCCATAATTCAGGGCGTTGGTTTTTTGGATCCCAGCTATGGTTTTTATCGCGGAAGGAATAGACTCGCTCTTTCGCACGTGATTTCTCTTCATCACGCCGAGCGCCACCAAACGCAGCATCAAATCCATATTTATCGAGAGCTTGTTTTAAGCCTTGGGTTTTCATAATGTCGGTATGCTTTGATGAACCATGGGTAAATGGCCCTACTCCCATCGCCACCCCTTCTGGGTTCTGATGGACTAATAAATCAAAACCGTATTTTTCAGCGGCACGGTCTCGAAATTCAATCATTTCGCGAAACTTCCATGTGGTATCGACATGCAATAGTGGAAATGGAATTTTACCCGGATAAAAAGCCTTACGGGCTAAATGCAACATCACGGATGAATCTTTACCTATGGAATACATCATGACTGGGTTATCAAACTCAGCCGCAACTTCACGCAAAATATGAATACTTTCGGCTTCAAGCTGCTTGAGGTGGGTTAAACGTTTAGGGTCCATCACTCTCTCCATGTTATGCCAGTTTCACTGCCGCTTCAGGTTGCGGCAGTAACTGTTCCTTTGTTGTGAACCAAGCTAATTTATGTGATAACTTTACGACTTCACCGACAACAATTAATGATGGTGATGCAGCATGTTGTGCTAAATCAGCAAGTTCATGTAATTGTCCGGTTAATACTTTTTGAGTGGCTTGTGTGCCACGTTCAATAATCGCAATAGGGGTATTAGGGGCGCGACCGTGTTGTAATAACTGCTGTTGAATATGACTGGATTTCATTAGCCCCATGTAGATAACTAATGTTTGATTACCACGCGCTAATGTTAACCAATCAAGTTGTTTACCATCAGGCTTTAAGTGCCCAGTAATAAACATTGCGGTTTGAGCATAATCACGGTGAGTTAATGGAATACCAGCATACGCTGTCGCACCAGCTGCAGCTGTAATTCCAGGAACAACTTGAAAATCAATCCCGGCCTCTACCAGCACTTCTAATTCTTCAGCGCCACGCCCAAATACAAACGGATCACCCCCTTTAAGTCGCACCACACGTTTGCCTTGTTGAGCATATTCAACAATCAATTGGTTGGTTTGTTCTTGTGGCACACTGTGAAAACCGGCTTTTTTACCAACACAAACAAGTTCTGCATCACGACGTACCAACGCCATCACTTCATCGGAGACAAGATAGTCATACAACACCACATCTGCTTGCTGCATTAATTGCAACCCACGTAAGGTTAGTAACCCCGCATCACCAGGGCCGGCACCAATTAACGCAACTTGCCCAACAGGTGACGTGTGCTGTTGTAACTGTTGATGTAATGCTTGTTGGGCTTCACTATGACGACCGACAGCAACCAAATCTGCAAAGCGACCATTAAATGCTTGCTCCCAAAAGGCGCGACGGCTAGAAAAGGTAGAAATCTTGGTGGCGAGATAATCACGAAAACCACCCGCAAGAGTTGCCATTTTGCCTAAATGCTGTGGCAATGTTGCTTCTAGTTTTTGACGCAATAAACGCGCTAAAACGGGCGCTTTACCCGATGATGAAATAGCAACAATGATCGGTGAGCGATCAACAATAGAAGGCACAATAAAACTACAACGTTGAGTATCATCCACTACATTGACTAACACTTGACGTTGATTAGCTGATTGGTAAACCAAAGCATTCAGCGCTTTATGTGGCGTTGCGGCAATGGCTAGAAAAATTCCATCAAGATTTGCGGGAGAAAATGTGTCACCAACAAAGCGGATCTTGTTAGCAGCAATCGCCGTGGTAAAATCAGCATTAAGCTTAGACGCGATAACCCCCACATCGGCACCCGCTTTTAATAACATTTGTGTTTTTCGCCAAGCGCTATTACCACCACCGACAACCAAACAGGGTCGACGCTTTAAATCCGCAAATATTGGTAAATAATCCATTGTTAACTCTCCTTGGTGTTCTGTAACCACTATAGAGAGCTCGGAATATTACTTGAAATTCTAAAGTTTCATTTTTTATATCAAAAAGTTTGGTTATTAATTCAACAATCCTCGATTAATACCCAAATAGAATGATCAACCGCAAATAAATATAAAGCAGATATAAATAGCTAATAGTAAGCAAAATGAAGGATATTCAAATATCACTTCGAACCTAAGTTATGCCTTTTCTTTCTTAATTGAATCAGCACCATTTCTTTTTAAATCAAATATTGCGATTTTTTCACCGCTTAATAATGGTTATGCATATAAAAAATGAGAGTTAAAGCACAATTACGTGACGGATTCAGATAGTAACTGCACAAGATTTGTTATTTTAAGCGCACTTTCCTTACCTACCCTTTGGAGAAACACATGACACTATCTGTTAAGCCTTTATCAATCGCTGTTTTAGGCGGTTTGCTATTACTAGCAGGCCCTGCAAATGCAGAAACGATTAAATTACGTATTCTTGAAACAACAGATATTCATACAAATGTAATGGATTACGATTACTACAAAGATAAGCCGACTGATAAAACGGGGTTAGTCCGTACAGCGACCTTGGTTGAAAAAGCACGCGCTGAAGTCATTAATAGCGTGTTAGTCGATAACGGTGATTTGTTGCAAGGTAGCCCTATGGGTGACTACATGGCAGCAAAAGGTATTAAAAAAGGCGAAGTGCACCCTGTCTATAAAGTGATGAACCAACTCGGTTATGCGGTAGGTAACATTGGTAACCATGAATTTAACTATGGGCTTGAGTTCCTTGATACCAGTATTGAGGGCGCAAATTTCCCTTATATCAATGCCAATGTTTATGATTTAAAAACCGGTAAAAATTTATTTACCCCTTACCTTATTCAGGATTACACCTTTAAAGATAACGATGGCAACAACCAAAAATTAAAAATTGGTTACATTGGCTTTGTTCCGCCACAAATTATGGTGTGGGATAAAAACAATCTTGAAGGCAAAGTAGAAGCAAAAGACATTAAGCAAACTGCAGAGAAATTCATTCCTCAAATGAAAGCCGAAGGCGCTGATATTATTATCGCCATTCCACACTCTGGCGTTTCAGCAGACCCTTATAAAGTCGGCGCAGAAAACTCGGTCTACTTCCTAACCCAAGTAAAAGGGATTGATGCAATCGCATTTGGTCACTCGCATGCGGTATTCCCAAGTAAAGATTTTGCAAGCTTACCTGGTGCTGATATCAACAAAGGCACCATCAATGGTATTCCTGCAGTAATGCCTGGTCGCTGGGGTGATCATGTGGGTATTATGGATTTGGTGTTAGACAAAGACGGTAATAGCTGGAAAGTGACCTCAGCTCAAACTGAAGCACGCCCTATTTTTGATAAAGTGACTCAAAAATCATTAATCAAAGCTGATCCTAAATTAGTCGCGGCAGTAAAAATTGATCATAACGCCACCCGTAATTTTGTTAACCAGCCAATTGGTAAAGCAAGTGATGTGATGTACAGCTACCTCGCTTTAGTGCAGGACGATCCAACGGTACAAATTGTTAATTTGGCACAAAAAGATTACGTTGAACGCTTTATTCAAGGTGATCCCGACCTTGATGGTTTACCAGTATTATCAGCCGCGGCACCATTTAAAGCTGGCGGTCGTGGTAATGACGCAGGTAACTACACCGAAGTAGAAGCGGGACAACTGACGTTCCGTAACGCGGCTGATTTATACTTATATCCTAATACGCTAGTTGCAATGAAGGTAAAAGGTAAGGACGTTCAAGAATGGCTAGAATGTTCAGCGGCACAATTTAATCAAATTGATGTTAACAGTGATAAACCACAAGGGCTTATTAATTGGGATGGTTTCCGTACTTACAACTTCGATATCATTGATGGCGTGAAATACAACATTGATATTTCACAACCGGCAAAATACGACGGTGAGTGTAAGCTGATTAATCCTGCTGCAAATCGTATTAAAGACTTAAGCTTTAATGGCAAACCGATTGATTTAGAGCAGACGTTCTTAGTCGCGACCAATAACTACCGAGCTTACAGTGGTAAATTTGCAGGTACAGGCGAAGCGTTCGTTGCCTTTGCATCACCAGATGAAAACCGTACTGTTTTGTCGGATTACATTAGTCGTGTGAGCAAACAAAAAGGCCAGGTTGTACCAAGTGCAGATAATAACTGGCACTTTACGCCACTGAAAAGTGATAAGAAGTTAAAGATTCAATTTGAAACGGCGAACAGCGATAAAGCCGCACAATTTATTAAAGATAAAGGTCAATATCCAATGCAGCAGGTAACGACAACGCCGGGTGGGTTTGCTATTTATCAATTAGATTTACAAACGAGTAAATAACCTCCTTAGGAAAATATCCACATACCGCAGCCTTGGTTGCGGTATTTTTTTGATACACTTCAATTAACATTCTTTTTATACATTAACGCGTTTATGTCTTTCGATAATCATGCTAAATTAGCCGCTTTCTTAGCCCAATTAGGTGCAGATGCTGCCACCATTAATGATGTCATAGCGGTAGCTGAACCTTTAGATCTTCCAACTCGCCATATTTTATTACATCAAGGACAAACCCAAACCCATTGTTATTTTTTACTAAACGGATTGTGCCATGCGTGTTATTTAACTGAGCAAGGTAAACAATTCAGTAAAGAGTTCTATTGGGATCAAGATGTCATCATTGGCTTTGAAAGCTTAATTAATGATGCGCCCTCAGCCTATTTATTAGAAACATTATCCGCCAGCCAATTAATCATGTTACCCATTACCCTATTTCAGCAATGGCGTCAGCAGCAGCACCCGCTGTATCAGACCTTATTAGAACGTCAATTACTGCATAAAGAGCACAAAGAACGCTTTATGCTCATGCATACTCCGAAGCAACGGTTACAACTGTTTAGTGATCATTTCCCCGAGTTAGTTGGGCGCATAACCGATTACCAATTGGCTTCTTATTTAGGTATTACTTCCATTAGTTTAAGTCGAATCAAAAAACGGCTCGCGAGTAGTGAAATTAATCCTAAAAATTAACCATTGTTAACTTCATTGTTGGCGTAAATCGGTACACTACTCACATCATACCGAATCAGGACGTTAATCATGACGACATGGCAGTGTTTACCCTTTGACGAGCTCACAACCCACCAGCTCTATGATCTATTAAAACTACGCTCAGAGATTTTTTGCGTTGAACAAAATTGTGTCTATCCCGATCTTGATGATCACGACCGCGCTCCAAATGTGTTCCATCTGCTAGGTTACGTAAACAATGAACTTGTCGCATACCTACGTTTATTAGCCCCTGGCGTTACTTATGATAATGTCAGTATTGGACGAGTTGTAGTAACACCAAGTCAGCGTAAACATGGTTTAGGACATCAATTATTACGTCAGGGATTAACCCATGCCGAGAAAATTTGGCCACAACAGCTAATTGAAATAGGTGCTCAACAATATTTAGTCGCGTTCTATCAGTCTCATGGCTTCACTCAAACCTCAGACATGTACCTTGAAGATGGCATTCCCCATGTTGATATGCAGTTATTACAAGATCCCACCTAATGCGCTGGTCTGCGGTTTCAATCGGTATTGCTATTTTAATTTGCGGTAATTTATCGTCATCACTGTCAGATGTGGCAGTAAAATTATTAGACGGTAGCGTATCGGCATTTCAGTATATGTTTATTCGCCAACTATTGAGTGTGATCCTGATTGCGCCATTATGGCTACGATTACCCTCAGCTCAGCGTGATATTGGTCATTGGAAAGTCAATGCAATTCGCGCTCACCTCGTGTTAGCTGGCAGTGGTCTCTTACTGATCGCACTGACTTACCTACCATTAGCAACTGCCAACGCTTTGTTTTATGCGGCACCGTTGCTAATGTTACCGTTATCAATGTTGGTATTAGGTGAGCGCCCCAATAAAGAAAAAGTGATCGCCACTGCAATCGGTTTTGTTGGTATCGTCATTGTGTTACGCCCCGATCAATTTCATTGGGCTGCATTTGCTGGATTAGGCACAGCTTCAACATTAGCGTTATACAATGTATTAGTACGTAAATTGCCACCGCAGCAACCGATAATTAGCACCCTTTTTTGGACAGGTATTTTATCGTTACCCATATCAAGCCTATTAGCCTACCAATATTGGCAACCACTACAGCCCAAACAATGGTTATTGATTGCGGCAAGTGCGTTATTTACATTAGGTTATCAAGGCTGTTGTGTTGCGGCTTACCGTCAAAGTGAGACTTATAAGATTGGACTTGCGGAGTATTCAGGGCTTATTTTTGTCGCGATATTTGGTTATTTATGGTTTGACGAGATTCCCGATCTACTCACGGGATTAGGAATTTTATTGATCATTCTACCAATGGCACCATGGCCAAAGATTCGTCGCTCACCACAAAGCCTGAGCCATAACGCAGATTAAACATTTATCACTTAAAAATAATAAGCCGCCTTAACTGGCGGCTTATTGATTTAACATACAACCATTGTGAATTTATTGACGATAAAAACGGCCACTAGCATTAACTGCATACGAAGCAGAAACACCATTACCTAGAATTTGTAAGCCACTAATTTCACCACGGCTGTTTTGACGATAACGTAACGTCTGTCCAGCTTGAATACGGCTAATAGGTTTACCCGCCCCTTCAACTTTTGCGATAGCATAAAGATCCCCGAGAGGTAGTCCTTTATTACGGAAAATATTCGCTAATGTATCTCCCGCTGGCACTTTATAACTATACCATTGGTTCGCGGCACCCACGGGCTGCTGAGTGGCCTTTGGCGTCGATACTGATGTCGTCTGTGCCGTAGTTTTTGCTGCTACCACAGGTTTATGCGTTTTAGAATCAATGGTATAAACCTTACCTCCATTAATCGGGTAGATTTTTGAGGTCATCGGTTTACGCTCAGGTGCAGGACCACGATCTTCCATTCCCCCCGTCGCTTTCATACCTGAATCTTCTTTAATATCAGCACTGTCTAATACAACATCGGTACGTTTAACCGCACTTTGCTTACCATTGCCATTGGGATTATTTTCAGTTTGAGCATTAGGCTCCGACGTCACCTGGCTTGCCACATCGCTATTGCCTAAATTTAAAACTATATCACGACGCATCGGGACACTGTTAGATTGCCCTTCTAATTCTTTAGTTGATGGTAGCATTAACGCGCCAATAAATACGGGCACAATAATGACTAACGCCCAACGATGAAAACGAGGGAAACGCTGCCATACCTGACTTACACCAGATACACGCTCACTGCATTTTGCCTTTATTGCGCCAATATTGAGTTTTATTGGCGGTTGCTGGTTAGCGTTTTTTTTATTTGAACGGCGATTTACCTTTCCCATATACAGCACTCCAAAGCTTCATATGTCACGCAATTAGCGAATATTGGTTACAAACATTTACCCGATGGGGGCTAAACTGTTATCCTGCCAGCTATAATTCATTCTACATTAAGAGATGACAATAATGTCTGACGTTAAACTAGATACAATTGAGACTAAAGCAAGCTACGGTATTGGTCTACAAATGGGCCAACAACTAGCACAAAGCGGTCTTGAAGGCCTAAACGTAGCAGCTATTGCTAAAGGTATCGCAACTTCTCTAGCTGGCGAAATGCCAGAAATCGAAGTTGATGACATCAACAATGCACTACGTGAACTTCACACCGCAGCAGATGCAGCTCGTCAAGAACAAGCTAAACTAGCTGCCGCTGATGGCGAAGCATTCCTAGCTGAAAATGCACAACGTGCAGAAGTTACAGTAACTGATTCTGGTCTTCAGTACGAAGTTCTTGTTGAAGGTACTGGCGAAATTCCAACTTCAGACAAGCAAGTTCGTGTGCACTACCACGGTATGCTAACAGATGGCACTGTTTTTGACAGCTCTGTCTCTCGTGGTCAACCAGCAGAATTCCCTGTAACTGGCGTTATCGCTGGTTGGGTTGAAGCTCTTCAAATGATGCCAGTAGGTTCTAAGTGGAAACTATCTATTCCACAAAACCTAGCTTACGGTGAGCGCGGCGCAGGTGCTGCTATCCCTCCGTATGCGGCACTAGTATTTGAAGTAGAGCTTTTAGATATTCTATAAGATATCAAGCTTGAACAAATAAATAAACGGCGCTATAAGCGCCGTTTTTTATACCTATATGTCATTCAAATAACAAAAAATCATTGCAACAAGGCAAATCTTCACTAGGATTGACATACCCAAGTCAATTTCTGATTTAAAAGACTTCGGTATTAATCTTTACTAAGGAGTCTCCCCATGAAAAAACGTCGTATCGTAACGACTGTTGCAGCAGTTGCATTGCTATCATCAAGCGCCATGAGTTACGCTTTTAGCTTATCTGATATTTTCGGTGGCGAAAGTGCCGATCAAGTGGTTAGCCAAGTTGCAGAAAACCCGCTAACAAAAACACTGATTTCTGAACTCGGTGTTAAACCAGAACAAGCTGCAGGTGGTGCAGGCGCATTACTTGGTATGGCGGCAAGTCAACTTTCAGGCCCACAAGGAAGCGAACTGGCTAAATTGATCCCTGGCGCTGAAAAATTAACGGACTCATTACCAATGGGATTAGGTCAGCTGCTTAGCAACCAAGCTAACATTGATAAAGTGTTCTCTGTTCTGGGTATGGATCCTGCGATGATTAATAAATTTATTCCGGTTATTACTCAATTCTTAGGTCAACAAGGTGCAAGTAATGCGCTTTTAGGCGCACTAGATAAAGTATGGGCTCCTGCAGCTGCAGCAAAATAATCTTATTCTTGTCTAAATAACCTACAAGGCAGCGTCGATACGCTGCCTTGTTTTTATTTATTATCCCAACACAAAACGAAACTAAATCCCCGAACCTTGTGATTCAGTGTCATTGTCTTCATGCAAACCACATTCACGCTTCAAACCAAAAAAGCGCGTCTCTTGTTCTGTCATTCCTGGTTGCCATTTCACCGTAGTATGAATATCCCCCACAGATAAATAATCGTGGTGTTTTAACGGATGATAAGGTAATTGATGTTGCAGCAAGTAAGCATCAATATCATCATTGGTCCAATCAATCACAGGCAAAAATTTAAAACGACCATTTTGAATCGCTAACACAGGTAGTGTTGCTCGCGAATCTGCTTGCTCACGACGTAATCCTGAAAACCATGTTCCAACATTCAGCTCACTCAATGCCCGCCGCATCGGCTCTACTTTGTTTAACTGGTTATATTGCTTAATACCTTCAACACCTTGCAGCCATAATTGACCATAACGAGCTTCTTGCCATGCTGCGCTGTGCTGAGCTCGATAAATATGCAGATTTAAATGAAGCCGCTCAGTTAAACTATCAATGAACTGGTACGTTTCGGTAAATAAATACCCGGTATCCGTTAATATCACCGCAATCTTTGGCTTAATCTCTGTGACTAAGTGCAACATCACAGCCGATTGAATCCCAAAGCTAGATGCTAATGCAAACTCTCCTTCAAGATTATCAAGCGCCCATTGCACGCGCTGTTGAGCGGTCATGGTTTCCAGCGTGGCATTAATTTCAGCCAGCTGAATAATTTGACTCACTTTTGGCAGTTCAAGTAACTCAGCCAGTTGAAATTTAGGCATAAAAATCCCTCATCGATATTTTTACTTCATCAATAATGCCAGCACGAATAGTGAAATCACCAAAGCCTTCATTCTGTTGACGCTCTGTAGCCCAACGTCCGACTAAACTATCCATCTCATCCATTATTTGCGCTACGGTAATATTCTCGCGGTACATTTTAGGTACTCGAGTGCCATTACGGTTACCACCTAAATGCAAGTTATAACGCCCAGGCGCTTTACCCACTAAGCCTATTTCAGCCAACATCGCGCGCCCACAGCCATTAGGACACCCGGTTACCCGTAAAATAATATTTTCATCATCATCTAAGCCGTGCTTTTCTAAAACAGCTTCAACATCAGTCACAAATTCAGGAAGGAAACGTTCGGCTTCCGCCATGGCTAATGGACAGGTTGGAAGAGAGACACATGCCATTGAGTTTTTTCGCTGCTCACTGACACTGTCATCCATCAAACCATGATCTCGCGCGATCTTCTCGATCTTGACTTTGTCTTTTGCTAACACTCCAGCAACAATCAAGTTTTGATTGGCCGTCATTCTAAAATCACCGCGATGTACCTTGGCTATTGCAGCCATACCGCTTTTAAGAGGTTTATTAGGGGTATCCAATAAACGGCCATTTTCAATAAATAACGCTAAATGATGTTTACCATCAATGCCCTCAACCCAACCAATTCGATCACCACGATCGGTAAACTCATATGGTCGACTGACTTCAAAGGTAATCCCGGCCCGTGACTCAACTTCTGCTTTAAATACATCCACGCCAACCCGATCAAGAGTGTATTTAGTTTTGGCATTTTTACGGTTAGAACGGTTACCCCAATCACGTTGGGTGGTAACGACTGCAGCCGCAACATCTAAGGTTTTAGCCAATGGAATAAAGCCAAAATCATCAGCACGACGAGGATAAGTTGAATGATCACCGTGAGTCATAGCCAGACCACCACCAACTAACACATTAAAACCCACTAACTGCCCATTTTCTGCAATCGCAATAAAGTTCAAATCATTAGCATGGACATCAACATCATTTTGCGGCGGAATAACCACTGTAGTTTTAAACTTACGCGGTAGATAGTTACTGCCTAAAATGGGTTCTTCATCGGTTGTTTCAAGCTTTTCACCGTCTAACCAAATTTCGGCATAAGCACGTGTTTTCGGCAGTAAATGTTCACTAAT
Source organism: Photobacterium sp. S4TG1 (assembly GCF_036040035.1). Classification (NCBI taxonomy): domain Bacteria; kingdom Pseudomonadati; phylum Pseudomonadota; class Gammaproteobacteria; order Vibrionales; family Vibrionaceae; genus Photobacterium; species Photobacterium sp. S4TG1. The sequence goes on along the minus strand of NZ_JAYXUH010000024.1, from coordinate 35,401 downwards.
TTTTTTTGCCCACTCATACGCTTGTTGGTGAAGCTCAGATTCAACAGGGTTGGTGGTACACAACACGTTACGATTTACATCCCCCGCCGTTGCGATGGAATCAATACCAATACTATTTAGTGTTTGGTGCATCAGTTTAATATTGGGTTTCAGCACTCCATGGAACTGAAATGTTTGACGGGTCGTTAAACGAATACTGCCATACGAGGTATGCTCATCAGCAAATTTATCAATTGCTAACCATTGTTCAGGAGTGATCACGCCCCCCGGCATTCGCGCCCGTAACATCACATTCTGAAGCGGTTCTAATTTTTGTTTAGCACGTTCAGCGCGAATATCGCGATCATCTTGCTGATACATGCCATGAAAGCGAATTAATTGAAAGTTATCAGCGCTAAATCCCCCAGTAATACGATCATCAAGATCTTGCTCTATAGTACCGCGAAGAAAATTGCTTTGACGTTTTAGACGCTCATTGTCTGATAGTTTTTGATCTGTCATTAGTACACATCCCTTTGATAGCGCTTAGTTTTACGCAGCTCATTGAGATACTGCTCGGCTTGCTCGCGTGTTTGATTTCCTTGCTGCTCAATAACGGTTAACAAGGCTTGATGGACATCTTTTGCCATATGGGCTGCATCACCACACACGTAAATATGAGATCCCTCTTGTAGCCACTGCCATACTTGTGGTGCTTGTTCTAAGATGCGGTGTTGAACGTAAACTTTCTCAGCTTGATCACGACTAAAAGCCACATCCATTTGAGTCACAACGCCAGATTTTAAATATTTTTGCCACTCAACTTGATACAAAAAATCTTCAGTAAAGGTTCTGTCTCCAAAAAATAACCAATTCTTACCACTTGCTTCACGGTTTTCACGCTCTTGAACAAAAGCACGGAACGGGGCAATACCCGTTCCCGGGCCAATCATGATCACGGGTGTATTATCATCAACAGGCAAGTTAAAGTTATTATTGGTTTCAACAAACACTTTCACCGCAGCGCCTTCTGCTAGACGTTGCGCTAAAAAACTTGATGCACCACCTTGGCGTTGCTCGTCGCCTTGGGAAAATTCAACCACACCAACCGTTAAATGCACTTCTTCGCCCACTTCTTGTTGACTGGAAGCAATAGAATATAAACGGGGAGTTAAACGGCGTAATAAACCGATTAATTGCTCTGCGGTTAAAGCAGCTTTCTTCTCAGCGAGTACATCAATGATTTGAGTATTAGCAGAATACTTGCGCAGCTTTTCACGATCATCCACCAGCTTTTGTAATTTTTTGCTGTCAGATATTTCTGCATATTTAGTTACAAGCTGTGGATTTGATGCAGTAATTTCATAATGGCTAATCAACGCATCACGAATAGATAAGTTACAGCCATCAACCTCAACGACTGTTGTAGCATCTAAGGCAAGTTTCGCTAATATGGCATCAACTAATTGTGGATCATTTTCAAACCACACCCCTAGCGCGTCACCCGCTTGATAGCTTAAACCGGAACCTTCTAAATCAATTTCAATATGGCGTACATCTTTATCTGAATTACGGCCAGTGATTTTCTGGCTTACTAATAAACTGGCCGTGTAAGGATTTTGCTTATTATAAGTCGCAACAGCTGTGGCCTTTTGTCCCACGGGTAACTGAACGACTTCTGCTTCACCGGTTGATAAGGTTTGTTTGGTTTTAACTAATACTTGTGTACGCCACTCAGTGGCAGCCGCTTCATAGTCAACATCACAATCAAGCCGCTCCAGCATCGATTTCGCTCCAAGTTTCGCTAAGTAGCTATCAAAATCTTTAGCGGTTTGGCAGAAAAATTCATAACTAGAATCGCCTAACCCAATCACGGCATAGTGCAAATTCGATAATTGAGGCGCTTTTTTAGACTGTAGAAACTGATGGAGTTCTATTGCATCATCAGGAGCTTCACCTTCTCCATGTGTTGAAGCAACAATAATGACATGGGTTTCTTTACTGAGATTTTTACCCTTATAATCCCCCGCCGACACCAGATTCACTGCAATATCTTGCGATTGAGCTTGCTGTTGTAACGTTTGGGCAACACCTTTAGCATTGCCTGTTTGTGAGGCATAAATAATGGTTAGAGTACCTGCTGGTTTTGCAGCAGCCAGTACGTTTGATGCAGGAACAGATGCCGTTGTTGATGATTGAGATTGGCTCAACCCCCAAAAATAGCCACTGATCCAAGCCAGTTGTTGTGGTGATGATTCTGCAGCGGCTAGCTTAAGCTGATCTATTTGTTGATCATTAAGTGGGCTAGCTAAAGCTGATAGTTGGTTAATTGACATAGCACGACGATCCCTATTCATTGCGTTATGTTAGAGTAGCCATTTAAACTAATAACAAGAAAGAATAGATAAGAATGTTTTATAACCATTTGTAAGGTTAATCGTACAAAAAAACCAAATAGCGATAACACTATTTGGTTTTAGAATGGAGAAATAAAGGCAGGATTTAGTATTCGTCAGCAATTCTAACTTGTTGAAAACCAACTTCAAATGCTTGTTGAGTAGCACTATCAACATCACCATAGCATTGTTCACTACCACTAATATCAGTTAATGGCACCAAACCGCCGCGACGATGACGAAATTCAACAATATAACCACTATTAATTGATGGTTCGATGAGTGCCTCGACAAGATCTTGGTCAGCGTATAGGTGTTTCAATTCAGTTAATGTCATCACTTACTCCTCCCTAATACTGATATTGTGCATCACACATAAAATCAGTTTGCTTACCTTTAAAAGTGGTACATAAACGGGATTAGCGCCAATAAAAAAACCACGAAATAATCGTGGTTTTATAATTAGATCACACAATGAAAGCTGAAGTTAATTAGAAATCAACTTCTACGCCAGCAAACCAACCATCTAGGTCAACATCACCAGATGTTGATTTTTTAAAGTCATAATCCATCATACGGTAACCCGCACGAAGGTTAAGATCTGCTGCGATTAAATCTAATGTGAATTTCACACCCGCTTGGCCATCAAACAAACTTGTACCATCGTATTTACCCGCATTCGCTTGAGCAAATACTGATAATGGTGTTGCTGGAATACCTAGCTCAGCAGCAGCATAAACTGTTGGCTGCCAATCACTAAAACTGTTCTGGTGTTGAATTTGAACACCAGCAAACTTAGTCATTGTTAGACCTAAATCTAACGCAACTAAGTCATTATCAAGAATTTCATAATAAGCGGTGAAATCACTTTGCTCAAAATTCACATTCCCAGTATCAATATTATTGTAGCGTACCATTACGTTTGGCACTAAAGGAATAAAGTGCTCAAAAGATGCATAGTAAGATGTTGATGTATCGTCACTTTTTTGGCCAGCTACTTTTGCGTTTGTAAACCATGCATCCGCACCCACTTTAACACCAAGTAAAGTATCTGCTTGTGCAGGAAGGGCTGCTGCTAGCGTCATTGCCGCTGCAATTGAAAGCACCACTTTTTTCATTCGAGTCTCCGCTCTTATAATTTTATGTAATTAATCGCACAAAATTATATCAGAAGCAGTATGAAAACTCTGCAATCAATCGTCATTAATAGCGGCGGCGACGAGACATACGTTCTTGATGCTGTTTGTCAGCATTACGCTCGCGAAAAAACCAAATACCTAATGCTATCAATACGATCCACGGTAATAACTTAAAGACTAACCCCAACATACCAACAACGGCCATAACCGCAAAACCGGCTGCAACCGCAATCAGAACGCCAATCAAACTAACACCGGTAAATATCAGTACCAATGTAAAAGCAACCAAAAAGAGGAACTCAAACATAGATTATCCTTTTTTATAACTGCGGTATCCACATGAAACCCCAGTGCTATCTTTATTATTACTCACAATATTGCACAATTCACGCCAACTCTAATATAAATATTTTATTTTATTTTTCATACAGATAAAAAAATACCAATTCAATAACGAATTGGCATTTACTATTTATTGGTCAATCTCACCTAATACTAAGTAAAACTCACCACTATAATCACGTTAATAGTGCGTATGACTACACATCTAACTCGGCAGGGATTTTCGCTAATGCCTGTTGTACTACTTCAATTCCCGCCCCTGGCTTATGTGCATTTTCACTAATATAACGACGCCATTGGCGCGCACCCGCCATATTTTGGAATAGACCTAGCATATGACGAGTAATATGACCTAAGTATGAACCGTTCGCTAATTGTTGCTCGATATATGGATACATAGCTTCAACCACTTCACGACGCTTCATTACTGGGCGGTGACTGCCAAATAAACGCTGATCCACTTCTGCCATCAGATAAGGGCTTTGGTAAGCTTCACGCCCCACCATTACACCATCCATATATTTAAGGTGCTGTTCCATTTCTTCAAAAGTTTTAATGCCACCGTTGATTGCCATGGTTAACTGTGGAAAGTCTTGCTTTAATTGGTAAACACGTGGGTAATCAAGTTCTGGAATTTCACGATTTTCTTTTGGGCTTAAGCCTTTTAGCCATGCTTTACGGGCGTGAATAGTAAAATTATCACAACCACCTTTTTCTGATACGGTTTGAATAAAGTGAGTTAAGAACTCATAAGAATCTTGATCATCAATACCAATACGGGTTTTAACAGTAACAGGAATATCAGCGACTTCACGCATTGCAGCAACACATTGCGCCACCAACTCAGCTTCACCCATTAAACAAGCACCAAACATACCGTTTTGAACGCGATCAGATGGACAACCAACGTTTAAGTTGATCTCATCATAACCACGATCTGCTGCTAATTTAGCACAACGCGCAAGATCAACCGGATTTGAGCCACCCAGTTGTAATGCTAATGGATGCTCTTCTTCGTTATACGCCAGAAAATCACCTTTGCCGTGAATAATTGCGCCTGTCGTTACCATTTCGGTATACAACAGAGCTTCTTTACTCATTAAACGATGAAAATAACGGCAATGACGATCAGTCCAATCCAGCATCGGTGCGACAGAAAAACGAGCAGATGGGTACATATTACAATATTCCTTTCATATTAAGTGGTTATGGCAAATACCACTTACGGGTACTGCAATATACTTCATCCCAATATCGACTATTGTTAGCGATAAGGGACGGATGAGGGACAGTTTAGGAGGCATAAACGGTCCCTAAAATATCTTTTGAGGCGCGGATTCTACCCTAAAATAGTTATTGTCACCATGATTAGACAGGGATCGCCGTCAACCCATGATTAGTTTAATAATACTTAAAATACCTAAAGGATTATTAAATAAAGTATATAAACAAGAAAAGCCATATTCATTCATCAATATGGCTTTTCATAATAACAACATCATTTATCGTGGCTCTTTTTATTACACGGCAGGAGGAGTGCCTTCGCCGTTAGATACAATTGCATCCATTTGTACTAAAGCACCCATCGCGATGGTAGAAACGCCAATAACGGTTCTAGCCGGAAGTTGCTCATTAAAGAACGTCGTATAAACGTCATTAACCGCATCAAGATCTGCCATATTTGTAAGTTGAATATTGATCTTAACGATATCATCCATTACATGATCCACACTTTCAACTATCGCTTTAATATTTGCTAAGCATTGTCTTGCTTGTTCATTAACACCGCCATCAACAAGCTTACCTGTCATCGCGTTTAACGGTAACTGCCCAGAAATATTATTATAATGTGAAAATGCTACGGTTTGAGAAGATAATGAGGTTTGAGGCGCGGCATGTGTATTGTTAGCTTCGATCACCAAGCCATGACGATCTTCAACCGCTTGTGGTGGTGTTCCATCGCCATGAGAAACCGTTGCATCGATCTGCACTAATGCACCCATTGGTAATCCTTCAACTGCAATCACTGATCGAGCGGGCATATAGCCACATGTTCGTGCAATTCCCGCATCAGGGAAATAGCAACGATAGACTTCATTGATCGCATCAATATCGGCCAAATTTTTAAGATAAATATTAATTTTCACGATATCGTCAGCAGGCACATCAATCGCTTCTAGAATACTCTTAATATTTTTTAAACACTGCCCTGTCTGATCTTTTACGCCACCAGTAATCATATTCCCTGTTTTAGGATCAAGCGGTGATTGGGCTGAAATATGGTTGTAATGCGAGAAGGCAACAGTCTGAGTCGATACATCACAGTTAGGAGCATTGGCTGTATTGCGGGCAATTTTAACAAGATCACAGGGAGATTGTGTACCAGAGCCTTCACCATTAGATATCACGGCATCCATTTGGACTAATGCGTCAGACATGGGTAATGCTGCTACGCTCATCACAGCACGCGTCGGTAAATAACGCGGGAAAAACGTTGCATAAACATCATCAACACACTCAAGATCGGTAATGTTTTTAAGGTACACATTAATTTTAATAACATCATGCATTGAATGATCAATACTTTCGACAATAGCCTTAATATTATTTAAGCATTGTGTAGCCTGTTCAGTAACACCACCATCAACAATTTTTCCACTTTTAACATCCACCGGTAATTGTGCAGAAATATTATTGTAATGCGAAAATGCAACAGTTTGTGTTGCCACCAAGTCGCAAGGCGCTGTTGCTGTATTGCGTGATAATTTAATAATACCGCTCATCTTGTTTATCTCCATTTAACATTAATGACGAGATAATATTACAGATCATAAGCAAGTAAAAAATCGCTCACATCACAACTTCCTAAATCTTCCAAATAATTGTATTTTATAAAAATTATATAGATAGTTAATATTTAGTCAGTAGAACTAAAATTTATATTTGTTTACTGATTCAATATATTACATCGTGACCAACAGGCTCAATATCCAGCCATTTAGGTATAAAACCTCTTTTTTAAATAACAAAAAAGGCCTTGAACAGTATTCAAGGCCTTTTTCTAAATTCTTTTCGCTGTCGGTCTATAATTGACCTTACTGCAAAATGTTACTTCATCATATTACCACTTTTGTACATTGTAGAAAATACAGGCGTGTAAAGAGCAACAATTTTAGTAATGATAACAGACATTTTTTTTACCTTAAAGATTAAGCATTTTATATATAACCATTGCCTAATCACGAATATTCAAGGCGTCGGTCACGTTTCGATGGGCGTCATTATAGGTATTTTAAATCACTTGAGAAATGAAAAAAAACACAACCTTGGCATTAGTTTTTATAATGCAAAAATCATATCATTCTCAATATTTATATCACCTATTTATTCTTCGCTACTATTCTCAATAATGAATAATTAAAAGAGATGATAAGTTGTTTGCCATCCATCCTTTTACTGACATCCATTTTTACTTTCCTTGATATAACGTGATCATTTACACGGAATCTTTGCTCTTAATTACGGTTACTTACTAAGTGTGGGTATGTTTTTAGACAGCTGTGATAAAATAAAAACTCAATGACGTTTTTTTGAGGCTCTATGACGGTTCAAACTCAACTGCTAGCTAAAGCACAACAGCTCTGTGAGCAACGAGGGGTAAGAATGACCCCGCAGCGATTAAAAGTACTGGCACTGATCATTAATCATCATAGTTCTATTAGTGCTTATGAGTTACTTGATTTACTCAAAGCATCAGAACCACAAGCAAAACCACCGACAGTATATCGCGCCTTAGATTTTCTGTTAGCGCAAGGGTTCGTGCATAAAGTTGAATCAACTAACAGCTATATTGCATGTTGTGTACTTGGCCATGCTGATCATTGTTCACAATTATTAATTTGTGATGAGTGTGGGTTTGTTGAAGAAATTCATGATGATGAGCTCGCCAAGCTTTTACGCCAAAAATCAGAACAGTATGGCTTTATGATTAAGCATCACGTCGTTGAAAGTCATGGTGTTTGTCACAAATGTCAGCAAACTAAAAACGATTAATACATCTTTTGTGCTGTCACAATTCGTGATGGCACCTTCTGATATTTCTCCCCCTCCTGACCGCGCCTTTCTCTTTAAAGTTAATTAACGTTAGCTAAGACATAAAAGCACAATAAAACACTACTCATTGTCATAAATTCGATCTAGACTGAACCCGTCATAAGCACCTAGTTACCTATAAACTGTAACTACTACGATTAGTCTATAAGGGAAAGACGTACATGAGTAAACTGACTGGAACCGTAAAGTGGTTCAACGATGATAAAGGCTTTGGTTTTATTTCTGCTGCCGATGGTAAAGATGTGTTTGTTCACTTCAGTGCTATTCAAGCGCAAGGACGTAAAACATTACGTGAAGGCCAAAGTGTTGAATTTATCGTAACTGATGGTCAGAAAGGCCCACAGGCTAGCGACGTTATCACGCTGTAATTTAAGCTAACGCCAAAAATAAAAAACGCCGCAATCATAACGACTGCGGCGTTTTATTTTATCGGTCAATCACATTAACCAATAAGAGGCATTATGCACGCCATTGTTTGAATGCGTTAATCAAACCATTCGTTGAGCTATCGTGACTTACAACACCTTCATTGCTGTTTAGCTCTGGTAAAATTTGGTTCGCTAGTTGCTTACCAAGTTCTACGCCCCACTGGTCAAAACTGAAGATGTTCCAAATAACACCTTGAGTAAAGATCTTATGCTCATACAATGCAATTAATGCACCTAATGTGTATGGCGTAATTTCTTTAAGCAGAATTGAGTTTGTTGGACGATTACCTTCAAACACTTTAAATTCAGCTAACTCATCGATTTCTGCTTGTGACTTACCTGCAGCAACAAATTCAGCTTCTACTGTCTCGCGGCTCTTACCAAATGCTAATGCTTCTGTTTGGGCAAAGAAGTTAGCCATTAGTTTAGGATGATGATCACCTAATGGATTATGGCTAATAGCAGGAGCAATAAAGTCACATGGAATTAACTTCGTACCTTGGTGAATAAGTTGATAGAACGCATGTTGACCATTCGTTCCTGGCTCACCCCAAATGATAGGGCCAGTTTGGTAATCCACAGGCTTGCCACCACGGTCAACATATTTACCGTTTGATTCCATGTTACCTTGTTGGAAGTAAGCAGGGAAACGGTGCATGTATTGATCATAAGGTAGAATTGCTTCAGTTTCTGCGCCATGGAAGTTGTTATACCAAATACCAATTAACGCTAGAATTACTGGTAATTTTTGCTCTAATGGCGCAGTTGCAAAATGGTTATCCATTGCATGACCACCTTCTAATAACTTAACAAAGTTATCAAAACCTACCGCCAAGCTAATAGAAAGACCAATCGCTGACCATAGTGAATAACGACCACCAACCCAATCCCAGAACTCAAACATGTTATCAGTATCGATACCAAATTCAGCCACAGATTCTGCATTAGTAGAAAGCGCTGCAAAGTGTTTTGCAACATGTGCTTTATCTTCTGCCATTGCTAAGAACCAATCACGCGCAGACAGTGCGTTAGTCATGGTCTCTTGAGTCGTAAAGGTTTTAGATGCAATTAAGAACAAGGTTGTTTCAGGATTTAAATCTTTTAGCGTTTCAACAATATGTGTCGCATCAACGTTAGAAACAAAGTGCATGTTTAGGCGTGTTTTGTACGCAGCTAATGCTTCTGACACCATGTAAGGGCCAAGATCTGAACCACCGATACCGATATTAACAACATCGGTAATTTCTTTGCCGGTGTAACCTTTCCACTCACCACTTACAATACGGTTAGTGAAGCTTTCCATCTTTGCTAATACGGCATTAACCGCAGGCATAACATCTTCGCCATCAACAATAATTGGCGTATTGCTGCGATTACGTAACGCAACATGAAGTACAGCACGATCTTCAGTACGGTTGATTTTCACACCGTTGAACATATCCGCAATGGCAGCATCAAGCTCAGTTTCTTTTGCTAATGCAAACAACTTAGTCAAAGTTTCTTCAGTGATTAGGTTCTTAGAGTAATCTAATAAAATATCAGAACCAAACTGAGCAGAAAATTTGGCAAAACGCTCGCTATCATTAGCAAATAAATCACTTAATTCAAAATCTTGAGCTTGTTCAAAATGGGCAGTCAGTGCTTGCCACGCTTTAGTTTGCGTTGGATTGATGTTCTTTAACATAGTAATGTTCCTGATTTTGTTATGTTCATCCCTCGAATCATACCGCCTTCGAAAGATCCTCGATCTATGCTATTGACCCTAAATGACTAGGTCTCTAATAATGCTTCAGCTACAACCAATTATGACGTTAACATCGTACGATCGTCATTGCGTCAGGTCACGAAAATATGATGCATCATACCTGTATTTATAAGCAAGATGATAATGGTAATCGTTAATTAAATTAAAAGGTTTCACCAATAGGTAAATAGCTATGTGGTATCAAAAAACGATTCATCTTACCCCGAGAGCGCGTGGTTTTCATCTAATAACCACCGAGATAGAACAAAATCTACCAATAATTCAATCATTGAAGGTTGGGATCGTGCATTGCTTTATTCAGCATACATCAGCCAGCTTAACCATTAATGAAAATGCAGATCCAACGGTTCGCGATGATATGGAGGCACATTTTAATCATAGCGTCCCCGAGCGCGCCCCTTTCTATCGACATACCTATGAAGGTGATGATGATATGCCTGCGCACATTAAAACCGCATTACTTGGCAACAGCATCACCATTCCCATCACTGATGGTCAACTGGCTTTAGGTATCTGGCAGGGGATCTACTTAGGTGAACACCGAGATCATGGAGGCTCACGGCGAATCGTTATTACAGTACAAGGTGAATAATAACAAATAGCAAAAAAAAGCCGCGAACTAAAATCGCGGCCATGTCTGCTTAAGTTTCACTTTTTATTATGAATAAGTCATTGCAACTCGAGGCGTTAATTTAGTCATTAACTCATACGCGATCACACCCGTATATTGAGCAACGACTTCAACCGGTAAACCTTTACCCCATAAAATAGCTTCATCGCCAACTTTATCGGTCGCATTCGGTCCTAAATCTACTGTTAGCATATCCATTGAAACGCGACCTGCAGTTGGAACGATACGCCCATTGACAACAACGGGGGTTCCATTGGGAGCACAGCGAGGATAGCCATCACCATAACCGATGGCAATAACACCCATTTTAGTATCACGTTCGCAAGTCCAAATACCACCATAACCGACTTGTTCGCCTTTTTTAACATCACGCACGGCAATTAAGCTTGAGGTTAACGTCATAACAGGTTGTAAGTTATAGTTTGACGCTGCACGCTCTAATTCATCAAATGGTGATACACCATACATAATAATGCCGGGACGAATCCATTCAAAATGACTATCAGGCCACGCGAGAATACCAGCAGATGCAGCTAATGAACGTTCACCTTGATAAGGCTTAGTCAGCGTCGAAAAACACGCAATTTGATTTACAGTAATATCACTCTCTAGATTATCAGCATTACCAAAATGACTAATAAAACGTAATGGCTTAGCAACATTATCACAGTCATTTAAGCGCTGCATAAACTCAGGTACTTGCTCTGGACGTAGTCCAAGGCGGTGCATACCAGTGTCTATTTTTACCCATACACGTACGGGTCCATCTAATTCAGCTTTTTCCAGTGCTTCCAACTGTTCAATCGAATGCACTACGGTATGAATATTATTGGTTACCAATACTGGAAGATCGGTTGGCGCATAAAAACCTTCTAATAATAGAATTGGTTTTACCACGCCACCAGCTCGCAGTATTAAGGCTTCTTCTATGCGTGCCACACCATAAGCATCAACATCGATAAGGCTTGTCGCCACATCTAGCAATCCATGTCCGTATGCATTGGCTTTAACAACCGCTAAAATTTTACTCTTTGGTGCCTGCAGGCGGATTTGACTCAGATTATGTGCCAAAGCTTGGGTATCAATATGTGCAGTTGCAGCTTTCATCCAATATCCTAAATAATTTTTAAGGCTTACTCTTCATCAAAGGCAGGACCAGCATAGTTATCAAAGCGAGAGAACTGGCCTTGGAACGTTAAACGTACGGTACCAATTGGACCATTACGTTGTTTACCTAAGATGATTTCAGCGATCCCTTTGAGGGCACTGTCTTCGTGATAAACTTCATCACGGTATATGAACATGATTAAGTCAGCATCCTGCTCGATGGCGCCAGATTCACGCAAATCAGAGTTAACAGGACGCTTATCTGCCCGTTGCTCTAACGAACGATTAAGCTGAGAGAGGGCAACAACAGGCACATTTAATTCTTTCGCTAATGCTTTAAGCGAGCGTGAGATTTCAGCAATCTCTAGAGTACGGTTTTCTTGTAGTCCCGGCACACGCATCAACTGAAGGTAGTCGATCATGATCATACTAAGACCACCATTATCACGCGCAATACGGCGCGCACGTGAACGTACTTCAGTGGGTGTTAAGCCGGAACTATCATCAATGAACATATTCTTCTTTTGCATCAGAATACCCATTGTTGATGATATACGCGCCCAATCTTCATCGTCCAATTGTCCGGTACGAATTTTGGTTTGGTCAACGCGAGATAATGATGCCAACATACGCATCATGATCTGTTCTGCTGGCATCTCTAATGAGAAAATCAGCACTGGTTTTTCTTGATCCATTGCGGCGTTTTCACATAAGTTCATCGCAAAGGTGGTTTTACCCATCGATGGACGCGCAGCAACAATAATCAAATCAGACCCCTGCAAACCTGCAGTCTTCTTATTTAAATCAGTAAAGCCTGTTGATACACCCGTTACACCATCTTGTGGTGATTGATAAAGCAGCTCGATACGTTCAAGCGTGCGCTCTAAAATAGTATCGACGTTTTGCGGGCCTTCTTTATCGTTTGTGCGTTGTTCAGCAATCGCAAAAACTTTACTTTCAGCCATATCCAGCAAATCTTCACTGGTACGTCCTTGAGGATCATAACCCGCATCGGCTATTTCGTTAGCCACACCAATCATGTCACGGATCAAGGCTCGCTCACGAACAATATCAGCATACGCTAAAATATTTGCCGCTGACGGAGTATTTTTTGCCAGTTCAGCAAGGTAAGCAAAACCGCCTACATCATCAAGTTTATCCGAACGCTCAAGATGTTCAGATAGCGTGATCAAATCAAGTGGCTGTCCACCTTCCAATAAGGCTGCGGTTGCCTCAAAAATAATCCGATGAGGACGGCTGTAAAAGTCTTTAGCAACCACTTTTTCAGCAACAGTATCCCAACGCTCATTATCCAACATCAAACCGCCTAGAACTGATTGTTCAGCTTCAAGCGAATGAGGTGGCATTTTAAGGGCGTCCATTTGATTATCTTTTAATTGTTTCGATTTACGATTATCTGTCATAACAACTGTGCATTTACCAAAACCAAGAACGGAGCTCGACAGTATAACCTATCCCCTCCGTCTGCGTAGCTATAAACGATTATGATTGATCACTTCTCAGTCTCACAATTATCCTCCTTTTTAGTTTTACGAAAAGTATGACAACGATTCCTAACCAAAAGCTGACAAATTTACGCTAGAATGCGGCATTCATATATTCAAACGACCCTGCCAGCGGAGGACTTTTGGCAAGATATATACTCACATTACTTTTGCTTGCCACTACCGCAGCTAATGCCAGTGAAGAATCAACGCCGGAAGCACCGAGTGAACCATCGCCGCTAACCAGTACCATCGGCTTAGGTTATCAATCACTCTCTGGCAACTCTGATTCCCAAACATTAAATGGTAATATTGCACTAACCTACACCAAAGGCCGCTACCAAACTAACGGTGATGCCAAGTTCATTATGGCAAAAAAAGACGGTGAAGAAGATAAACGTAAGATGTCGGTGAGCTTAAAGTCAAAACGAATGATTCGTGATGGCTACTATTTTTATGGTAATGGTAGTTATATAGATGACCGCTATGGGCCTTATTACGCAGACTCGATATTTTCAACCGGTATCGGTTATCGATTATTTAGCTATGAGACCTTTCAAACATTAGTTGATATTGGCCCGGGCTTTCGTCATCAAGACCCTAATCTTGATGAAATAAAAGATGACAGTATTGTGAAGCAAGAAGTCGTCAATGAAATGGTATTGCAAAGCACTATCGATATTCAGTGGAAACCATTAAAGACCCTCACACTTAGTGCAAAATTTAATGTTATTTCAGGGCAAAGTAATACCACCCTAGAAAGCACGCTAAATGCCACTAATGCGATCACTGATAATATCGCTTTAAACTTAGGTTACACACAGACGTCTTATTCTTGGGTACCTGAAGGTATGCAAAATTCAGATAGCACCACCACAGTGTCATTGATTTACACACTGTAAAACATAAAAAGCTAAACGACAGACATAAAAAAACCAGCCCGAAGGCTGGTTTTTTACTATTAAAGCTAAAAGCAATTACTCTGCAGCAACAACGTTTAGTTTAACAGTTGCGAATACGTCTGAGCTTAGCTGAACGCTAACTTCAAATTCGCCAGTCGTACGTAGTGCACCTTCAGGTAGACGTACTTCACTCTTAACAAGTGCAACGCCAGCTGCAGAAACTGCATCAGCGATGTCACGAGTACCGATTGAGCCGAATAGTTTACCTTCGTCACCAGCTTTAGATGCAATAACTACACCTTCAAGTACGTTAAGTGCTTCAGCACGTGCTACAGCAGCAGCATGTTGCTCAGCAACTTTAGCTTCTAGCTCTGCACGACGTGCGTCGAACATTTCAACGTTCGCTTTAGTCGCCATAACTGCCTTAGCTTGTGGGATAAGGAAGTTACGAGCATAGCCCGCTTTAACGTTAACCTGGTCGCCAAGGCCACCTAGGTTAGCGATTTTATCAAGTAGAATAACTTGCATTATCTTGTCCTCTATAAAGTTCTAAAAACGACTGCCGCTTACAGATGCTTATCTGTGTACGGTAGAAGTGCTAGGTAACGAGAACGCTTGATAGCGCGAGCTAGCTGACGCTGGTATTTAGCGCGAGTACCAGTGATACGGCTAGGTACAATCTTACCAGCTTCAGTGATGTAGTTTTTTAGAGTTGCTACGTCTTTGTAGTCAATCTCTTGTACGCCTTCTGCTGTAAAACGGCAGAATTTACGACGACGGAAGAAACGAGCCATGGGCTATCTCCTGATCTAAATTAAGTCAATGTGATCGGCATGCAAAACTAATTTCCCGATACCATTACGGCCGGTTTGGTAAGAGATAAATCCCTCCACCTTAATATTGCTTCCGACAACTAAATCTTGAGTGAGTACTTGTTGACCTTTACCACTGATTACCACGTTAATATAACAATATATTTGGCGTGGTAAATCAGCTTCCCGCTGCACAGAGCGATGCTCAAGCACAAAGTGACAATGAGGTATGCCTGCCGGGGATTGGCTTCGTTTGGGATGCTTGGCAATAGTGCCAGTCAACACCAGACGATTAGTCATTAAGACAAATTACTCAGCAGCTGCTTCGCCTTCAGATTGTGCTTCAGCACGATCTTCACGCTTAGTAAAACGCTCTTCTTTAGCCTTCATCATAGGAGATGGCTCAGTAACAGCGTGTTTAGTACGCATGATCATGTTACGGATCACTGCGTCGTTGAAGCGGAAGTTTGACTCAAGCTCGTCAACAACATCTTGCTTAGCTTCTACGTTCATAAGAACGTAATGTGCTTTGTGCAATTTGTTAATTGGATAAGCCATTTGACGGCGGCCCCAATCTTCTAGACGGTGAATTTGACCACCAGAATCTTTGATAGCAGCAGTGTAACGCTCGATCATGCCAGCAACTTGCTCGCTTTGATCAGGGTGCACCATGAATACGATTTCGTAATGACGCATAGGTTGCTCCTTACGGATTATTCAGCTTCCCTTGTCGGCTCGGTTATCCTGGGGAAGCAAGGAACTAAAAAAAAGAACCGAGAATTTGGATGACGGATAGTACAGAGAATGATCAATCTAGGCAAGCTTATTTTATCACCACTCGCCGTTTTTCAATGAAATGAACCCTAACCTCAGCAGATCACGTCTAACGCTCGGTAATCGCCCATTCCTATGCTCATTTTTCATACCACTCTATAATAAAAAACCCATCCAGTAAGTGCTGAATGGGTTTAAATAATTATGCAGTTATTCGCGCTTAATCACGCATTATCCGCGTTGGCGTACTGCTTCAAATAAACAGATACCAGTCGCTACAGATACGTTCAAACTCGATACTGAACCCGCCATTGGAATCTTAATCAAATCATCACAGGTTTCACGCGTTAAACGACGCATACCCTCACCTTCAGCGCCCATCACAATCGCCAATGGCCCTGTGAGTTTACTGTGGTAAATGTCATGAATCGCTTCACCTGCTGTACCCACAATCCATACGCCTTTATCTTGTAGCGCACGCATGGTACGAGCAAGGTTAGTAACACGCACTAACGGCATAATTTCAGCAGCACCACAAGCCACTTTACTTGCGGTCGCATTTAACTGTGCCGAGCGATCTTTAGGTACAATCACGGCTACAGCACCAGCAGCATCTGCGTTACGCAAACACGCACCAAGGTTATGAGGATCTGTCACACCATCTAAAATCAGCAGTAACGGATTTTCTTTGGTTGCTAATAAGTCTTCAAGGTTGTTTTCGTTATATTGCTTACCCGGACGTACACGCGCAATAATACCTTGATGAGAAGCACCATCAACTTTGTCGTCTAATGCTTTACGGCCCGCTTCTTGAATCGTAATACCTAAGTCTTGCAACTCAGTAATTAGCGGCAGTAAACGATCATCTTCACGTCCCTTAAGTACGAATACTTCAATAAAACGTACCGGATCAGATGCAAGCACGGCTTTAACGGCATGGATGCCAAAAATCATATCATTACTCATGGATTAACTCTTCTTTGCTGCACGTTCAGATTTACCCGCACGTTGCTTTTTCTTCTTGCGAACTTTGGGTTTCTTTTTTGGATCAGTCAGCGGCTTTTCATCCGTTAACTTACGTGGTTTTTTATTTCTTGGCTTTTTCTTTTTAGCATCTTTAGCATCAGCAGCTGGAATCGCGCCTTCTTTTAACTTTTTGCGTACAGAAGAACGCTCACGTTTATTTTTAGAACGTGATTCATCGGCTACCGCTTCGCCATTTTCAACTTTAAACGCAGGCATTCCCTGACGTTTAAGGCCTTCAGCTTTACGCATGCGTTGTTTTTTCTCTCGCCCTTTGGCGGTTTTACCCGCACCACGTTGTTTGCGCTCAGCACCAACAATATCAAAATCTAATTGACGATCATTTAAGTTAATAGCCGCCACTTTGACCTGAACCGTATCACCTAAACGATAAATAACGCCTGAGCTATCGCCTACTAAACGTTGACCCACAGGATCAAACTGGTAGTAGTCGTTAGCTAGGTTTGAGATATGCACTAAGCCATCAATGTTAAGTTCATTAAGACGGACAAAGAAACCAAAACCAGTAACGTTAGCAATCACACCTTCAAACTCATCGCCAAGGTGATCTTGCATGTACTCACACTTGAGCCAATCAGACACATCACGAGTAGCGTCATCAGCACGACGTTCAGTGGTAGAGCACTGCTCACCAATCACATCAATTTCATCAAATGAATAATGATGACCACCGGTTGGCGTATTGTTCTTAGTATTACCTGCTTGCTTAGCAATTAAGAATTTAATTGCACGGTGCAAGGTTAAGTCAGGATAACGACGAATTGGCGACGTAAAGTGAGCATATTGGCTTAGGGCTAAACCAAAGTGACCAATATTATCCGCTTGATAGATCGCTTGTTTCATAGAGCGTAACAGCATGGTTTGAATTAATTCTCGATCATTACGATCTTGAATTAAATTCGCTAATGCTGCGTAATCTTTCGGGCTTGGTTCTAAACCACCACCAAGTTCTAGACTTAGCTCGCCCAAGAAATCACGGAAACCTTGTAAACGTTCTTCACCTGGAGTGTCGTGAACACGGTATAACGCTGGCTCTTTAGCACTTTCAACAAATTGTGCTGAAGCGATATTGGCTAAAATCATACATTCTTCGATGATTTTATGTGCTTCATTACGCACTAGCGGTACGATGTTCTCGATCTTACGATCAGCATTGAAGACAAACTTCGTTTCAACGGTTTCAAATTCAATCGCACCACGTGCTTCACGAGCAACTTTCAGCGCTTTAAACATGCTGTAAAGTTCTTCAAGATGCGGCACTAAAGGTGCGTAACGTTGACGTAATTCTTCATCACCTTCCAGCATGTTACTGACTTTGGTATAAGTTAAACGCGCATGTGAATTCATCACAGCTTCGTAGTGCTTATAGCCAGTAAGCTTACCACCTTCAGAAACGGTCATCTCACACACCATACACAAGCGATCAACTTGTGGGTTGAGTGAACAAAGGCCATTTGACAGCACTTCAGGTAGCATTGGAATCACTTGGGCAGGGAAGTAAACTGAGTTACCTCGCTTTAGCGCTTCATTATCTAATGCTGATTTAGGACGCACATAATAACTTACATCAGCAATCGCAACCCATAAACGCCAACCACCATCAGGATTACGCTGACAGTGCACCGCATCATCAAAGTCACGCGCATCTTCACCATCGATAGTCACCAAGGGTAATTGACGTAAATCAACTCGGCCCAGCTTAGCTTCTTCTGGCACTTCTTCGGTAAGATGCTTGACTTGATTGTCGACTTCAGATGGCCACACATGGGGAATATCATGGGTACGTAGGGCAATCTCAATTTCCATACCCGGCGCCATGTTCTCACCTAGTACTTCAACGATACGACCGACCGCATTATGTTGGCGAGTGGCACGTTGATTGATTTCAACCACCACGACATTACCCATACGAGCACCTTGGCGAACGTCTTGCGGAATAATGATATCTTGCGCAATGCGAGAATCATCAGGCACGACATAGCCCATGCCATCTTCAAGGAAGAAACGCCCCACAATTTGAGTGGTTGATTCAGCTAGTACGCGCACCACACGGCCTTCACGACGGCCACGTTTATCTTCGCCTTCAGCTTGCGCTAAAATATAATCACCGTGGATCACGCTGCGCATTTGGTGAGCGGGTAATAATAAATCAGTATCTTTACTGAAAGTACCTTCTGGACGTAAGAAGCCAAAACCATCACGGTGGCCAATAACGTACCCTTTAATTAAATCTAAACGTTCAGGCAGTGCATAACACTGACGGCGCGTAAAAATTAATTGACCATCACGTTCCATCGCTCGTAAGCGACGACGTAGGCCTTCATACTGATCATCACCTTCAAGTTTTAACGCAGTAAATAACTGGTCGCGACTAACGGGTGTACTAAAACCACGAATCACATCAAGTAGCAATTCACGGCTTGGAATAGGATTTTCGTAATTAGATGCTTCGCGTTCGCGAAAAGGATCAACCGGTAAATCGGTAGTACCTTTAGACATAAACAGTTCCTGTTGGCCAGCCATACTTTAAGTATACCCAGCTCTTAGGTGAACAGATGGGAACAGGCAATAAATTACCTATTCCACTTAAATAATAGAGAGTAGTGTGATGCTAGACCATTATCGTTAGATGATCTTAGTGTTCTGCAGGCAATCCCAATAAGACACGTAATGGTGGATTATTATCTACCAAAGTCAATAACGTGTATTTATCTAGCTCATTTAAAAAAGCATTACGCGCATCAGCAAGGATCCCCTTTAACTGACATGCAGGAGTAATATTACAAAAATCAGGCGCACAATTGACGATTTGTAACGGTTCTATCGCCCTTACTACGTGCCCTAATACAATATTTCCCGCAGGCATTCCTAATCGAATACCACCATTTTTTCCGCGTACGGTTTCTACATAACCTAATTGGCCCAATTTATTAATAATTTTGACCATGTGGTTGCGTGACACGCCATAGGTGTCGGTTACTTTTGTGATACTTGTTAACTCACCTTCAGGCAAGCTGGCAAGGTATATCAAGGCTCGTAGGCCATAATCGGTAAAACTGGTTAACTGCACATTCACTCCTCCTGTTGCTATTTTAATCTTGTTCTTGACTAAAAGATACAGATCAGATACAACTTATAACATATATTATAAATACAACTTACAAAAGAGAAAGTCATGCTCACTCAAAAAACCATTGATATCGTAAAGTCGACCGCCCCCGTAATAGCCACTGCAGGCCCTGCCGTTACTCAACATTTCTATCAGCGGATGTTTCAACACAACCCTGAACTTAAAGATGTTTTTAATATGAGCCATCAACAAGGCCCTGATAAAAACACTCCCTCAAGCCAACAGCAAGCATTATTTAATGCTATCTGTGCTTACGCTAATAATATTGATAACTTAGCAGTACTCTTACCTGCCGTCGAAAAAATTGCTCAAAAACATACCAGTTTTTTAATTACTGCCGATCAATATCAGATCGTTGGCCATCATCTATTAACTACTATTGATGAATTATTAGCCCCCGGCCAAGAAGTATTAGACGCATGGGAAGAGGCTTACGGCGTATTAGCTAATGTTTTCATTAACCGTGAACAAGAAATTTATCAAGCAAGTGATGATAAAATTGGTGGCTGGCGTGGTACGCGTGAGTTTGTAGTAACAAGTAAACAACCTAACAGTGAGTTGATCACCAGTTTTACTTTTACACCAACAGATGGCGACCAAGTCGCAACTTACAAACCAGGACAATACCTTGGTATTTATATCAATGCACAAGAATTAGCAAACCAAGAAATTCGTCAATATAGCTTATCATCAGCGCCAAATAGCGATCATTACCGTATTTCAGTAAAACGCGAAGCGCAAGGTACGGTATCAAACTACCTTCACGATAAAATTAATGTTGGTGATAAGATCAAACTGGTAGCACCTGCGGGTGATTTTTTCTTGAATGTTAATCCACAAACCCCCGTAACGTTAATTTCAGCGGGTGTGGGTTTAACGCCAATGCTCGCCATGCTTGAAACACTGACCCAGCATCAAGCGGTGGTGAATTGGTTACATGCAACTGAAAATGGTCAACAACATGCTTATAAAGATCATGTAAAAGCGTTGGCTAATCAACATTCTCACATCGCGGCATTAACATGGTACAACGCGCCAACAAGCAACGATCGTCAAACAGAAGACTATGATCACCAAGGCTTGATCGAGCTTGATAAAATTGCTACTCAAATTTCAGATCCTGAAATGCATTTTTATTGCTGTGGTCCCGTTGGCTTTATGCAATTTATCGCTAAACAGTTAATTGAACTGGGTGTAACTAGCGATCGCATTCACTATGAATGTTTTGGACCACATAAAGTGCTGTAATATTTTTCAATAACTCTTCACACGATTACTGCGCCAAATCAAAAACAGCACCTAATACGGTGCTGTTTTTATTGTGACCAATAGCCATAATTACCAGAAAGATAAGCGTCGTTTCGCACGGGCAATAATATTGGCAGGCATCTTTTGTTCTAGTTGATGTCGTAGCCAGCGTAATTGTTGATGCTGATGTTTATCTGTGGTGACCGTTTGATATAACCATCGGTACGCGTCTTCAAAATCTAGCGGACTGCCATTATCAGCGATCAGTAATTGGGCTAATTGAATACGAGCACGAATGTTGCCAAGCGCAGCGGCTTCTCGTAAATAAGGAATAGCACGTTGTTTATCTTGCTGCAAAATAACACCTTGCGCGTAATAACGCCCTAATTGCTCTAACGCAACAGGCACCCCTTGTTGAGCGGCGGCACGCATGTAATACACTCCTTGTTCAACATCTTTTGGCACACACACACCCCATGCCAACATATCGCCATAGAGAAATTGATAGGTCGGTGATTCCGTTTGTTCAGCGCGAGCTTGAATATCTTGTACTAACTGACAATCATCAGCTTTTACTTGGCGCAAATGCTGGTTTGTCGTAAACCACACGCTAAGTTGATCTTCAGTGTAAATAGGCACCGCTTCTCCCACAACAGCAAGGGCATAAGCGGGTGTTGCTAGCCCAAGAGCAACGGTCATCAGTAAGTGTTTCATTTACATTCCTCGCACGTCGAATAGTTCTCTATCGGCAAGGTAAAACGAAACTTTAATCATGGCTGATGTCACCTAACACCAAATTTTAGCTATAAAAAAACCAGCTCGAAAGCTGGTTTTTTTGCTTAAAGCCATCGCCAGTGATTATTCACCGTATGGATGTACTTTAACGATCGTTTCGTTACGATCAGGGCCAGTCGAAATAATATCAATTGGCACACCTGTTAGCTCTTCAATACGTGCGATGTAATCAAGTGCTGTTTGTGGTAGTGCATCCAGTGTCTTAGCACCAAATGTTGTTTCGCTCCAACCAGGCATTGTTTCGTAGATTAGCTCTAGATCTTCGTACGCATCAGCAGCCATTGGAGAAACTTCTAGAATTTCACCAGACTTAGTTTTGTAACCAGTACAGATTTTTAGCTCTTCTAGACCATCTAATACGTCTAATTTAGTTAGACAGAAACCAGAGATAGAGTTGATTTGTACCGCACGGCGCATAGCGACAGCATCGAACCAACCAGTACGACGTAGGCGACCTGTTGTTGCACCAAACTCATGGCCAACAGTACCTAGGTGTTTACCGATAGGATCTTGCTTTTCTAGACCATCATATAGTTCAGTCGGGAAAGGACCAGCACCAACACGTGTACAGTACGCTTTCGCGATACCTAGGATGTAACCTAAGTGACGAGGACCAAAACCAGAACCTGCAGCAACACCACCAGCAGTTGTGTTAGAAGAGGTTACGTATGGGTAAGTACCGTGATCGATATCAAGCAGTGTACCTTGTGCACCTTCAAACATGATCTTGTCGCCACGTAGACGCGCATCATCAAGTTCTTTCGTTACATCGATAACCATTGATGTTAATAGATCAGCTTGAGAAAGTACTTTTTCTAGTACTTCTTCATAGCTTACAGGTTCAGCGTGGTAGTAGTTCTCAAGCTGGAAGTTATGGTATGCCATTACTTCTTTTAGCTTTTCAGCAAAAGCCGCTTTATCGAATAAATCACCAACGCGAAGGCCGCGACGAGCAACTTTATCTTCATAAGCAGGACCGATACCACGACCTGTAGTACCAATTGCTTTTTTACCACGAGCGGTTTCGCGCGCTTGGTCAAGAGCAATATGGTAAGGAAGAATTAGTGGACAAGCTTCTGATAGGAACAGACGCTCACGAACAGGAATACCACGTGCTTCTAGTGGACCCATCTCATTCATTAGTGCATCAGGAGAAAGTACAACACCATTACCGATGATGCATTTAACATTGTCACGTAGGATACCTGATGGGATCAGGTGAAGAACAGTTTTCTCACCGTCAATAACTAGGGTGTGACCGGCGTTGTGTCCGCCTTGGTAGCGAACTACATATTTTGCATCTTCGGTCAGCAGGTCAACAATCTTACCTTTACCTTCGTCACCCCATTGGGTGCCAAGAACGACTACATTATTTGCCATCTTTCTTCATCTATCGTAGTTAAAAAAGGATTCTAGCACCTTAACCGTTCTCTTGCAGTCATTTTTGGCTTAATACATTTCAACAATGGTGAGTTTTATCTCTTCTTTATGGCTGTTTTTCTACATTTTTAAATACATCATATACGCAATAACACTGCCCGCCACCACCAGACATCCACCAATTCGACGCAATGTGTTATCGTCTTGTTGGCTTAATTGACTCACCATATTACGCCAACCTTGAGGCGCTAATAATGGCCCTAACCCTTCAATAACTAACACTAAACCAATGGCTAACAGAACGGTATTCATCATATATTTCATCCAAAAAAAAAGACAAGGCGAAGGCCTTGTCTTTATTATAACGATTGCGCTGTTATGAAAGCGAGCTTACTTTGCTGATAGCTCTGAATGGTTCATGTATTTAAAGAACTCATTATTCGGATCAACAACAAGAATGTCATTTTTCGAATTAAAGCTATTTTCATACGCTTTCAAAGAACGCCAGAAGCTGTAAAACTCAGGGGCTTGATTATATGCTTTCGCATAAATCTCAGCCGCTTTTGCATCTGCGTCACCGCGTACAACTTGTGCTTTACGCTTTGCGTCAGCCAAAACTGTTGCCACTTCAAGTTCTGAACGAGCACGAAGCTCTTCAGCACGTTGACGGCCTTGAGAACGGTAGCTACGTGCTACTGACTCACGCTCAGCACGCATACGACGATAGATAGACTCACTGATTTCATCAGGTAAGTTGATTTTCTTAATACGGAAATCAACTACTTCAATACCTAAATCTTTCGCACTTTCGCGCGTTTCTTCAAGTACATCTGCCATGATTTGATCACGTTGGCCTTCAACTTTCTTCACCGGTACCACTCCTTCAATTACCGCTAGAGCAGCTTTCGCAGCTTTAGTTTGTGCAATATCAGACGGTGTCGCTGGTGTTGAAATGCTGTCTTCTCCAGATACAATTTGCTTGATCTCTTTCGCACCAATTTCGGCACGTAAGCTATCAACAACTTTACGCTTCAACAGTGATTCTGCAGTTGATGTGTTACCACCACCTGTTGCTAAGTAATATTTACCGAAATCTTTAATACGCCACTTTACGTAAGTATCAATGATAACGTCTTTTTTCTCAGCAGTTAAGAAACGGTCAGCTTGGTCGTCCATGGTTTGAATTCGTGCATCAAGATCGTGCACACGATCAAACACAGGGACTTTAAAGTGTAAACCTGGCTCGTAAATACGTGCAATTTCGGTATTGTTATCTTTAAGAATACGACCGAAACGCACCACGATACCGCGCTCACCCTCTTTCACGACAAACATAGACATCAATAATAGTGCAATAAAAATCACAACTACTGGGATGATTAACTTACGCATAATTAATATCTCCCTTGACGGCCAGTATCAGCGCGTGGTGTTGGAGCGACTGGTGTCGGTGTTTCCACTTTTTCCAATTCAATACCACTTAATCGGCTAGAATCTGCCGGTTTTTTCGCTTGGTTATTTGATTGATTCATTAATTTCTCTAGCGGTAAATACATCACGTTATTACCACCAGACTTAGTATCAATTAACACCTTGCTGGTATTGCTGTAAACACGTTCCATCGTATCAAGATACATACGTTCACGGGTTACTTTCTTAGCAACTTCATATTGAGGCAACAGCTTATCAAACTGTGCAACATCACCTAAAGCACCATTAATAACACGCTCAGAATAACCTTCTGCTTCATTCTTCAGACGCTCAGCACGACCAGTTGCTTTTGGCAAAATGTCATTACTGTAGGCTTCTGCTTCACGAACATAACGTTCTTCATCTTCACGTGCTGCAATAGCATCATCAAAGGCATCTTTTACTGCTTCTGGTGGGCGCGCACTTTGGAAGTTAACGTCCACAACACGGATACCCATGTCATATTTTGCAATAATTTTATTGATTGCAGCTTGAGTATTCGCACGAATAGTCTGACGGCCTGTTGTTAACGCTTGATCCATAGTTGAATCACCGATAACCGCACGCAGTGCAGAATCTGTTGCTTGACGCAAACTATCATCAGCATTGGTCACACTGAATAAATACTTCTCAGCGTTATCAACACGGTATTGAACATCCATCTCAACTTTCAGTACGTTTTCGTCTTTGGTTAGCATTAAGCCAGAAGCTCGTAGCGAACGAATTGCTTGTACGTTAACAGGGATGACTTCATCAATAAAAGTCGGCTTCCAGTTCAAACCAGGCTTGACGATTTGATCAAACTTACCAAAGCGCAGCACAACACCTTGCTCTGCTTCACTTACGGTGTAAAAGCCCGAAAATCCCCACACAGCCACAGCTAAAACTGCAACAGCACCCAAACCTACAGCGCTACCGCTGCCTGTTGGTCCTTTTTTATTACCAAACACACCACCAACCTTACGACTCAGTTTTGAGAAAACCTCATCCAGATCAGGTGGTCCTTGTTCACGTCCACCATGATTTTTATTACCCCAAGGGTCTTTATCATCACGGCCGCCGTTGTTACCAGGCTCATTCCACGCCATTATAGAACTCCATCAATGTGATATGACGACAGTTTTTATTACTCAGCAATCCATTAAGCAACGATGTAGTCATCTAACGAAGTACTTTCTCTTTTTTGTAACCGCGACCATTCTGCCATCGGTAAGCGAATATCAATCATTAAACAGCCATCTGATTCATACTCTTCTTGCACAATACATCCCATCTGATAAAACTTACTACGCAACCGTCCAATCATCTCAGGCGGTAAACGTAAGCTGTGCTTTATCATCGTTCCTGCAAGGCGTTCTGTTAAGGCTTGGAATAACAAGTCAATGCCTTGCCCTTCCATGGCTGATACCCAAACTCGTCGAGGTAAACCCTCTTCGTCACGTTCAATTCGTGGTTGTGCATTATCCAAGTTATCAATTTTATTCATAACCTGTAAAACAGGAACATCGCCGGCATCGATTTCATCAAGAACGGTATCTACCGCCTCAATGTTTTCACGAAAGCGATCATCACTGGCATCAACCACATGAAGCAATAGATCTGCTTCTTGTGTTTCTTTTAATGTTGCTTTAAACGCAGCCACTAAATCGTGGGGTAAATGTCGAATAAAACCAACAGTATCTGCAAGTATCGCTGCACCGACATCTGCAACTTCAATCTTACGTAATGTTGGATCTAAGGTAGCAAACAGCTGATCAGCTGCATATACCCCAGCATCAGTAATACGATTAAATAATGTTGATTTACCCGCATTGGTATATCCAACCAATGACACAGTTGGAATTTCTGCTCGGTTTCGCGCTCGACGTCCCTGATCACGTTGTTTAGCGACTTTATCTAAACGACGCAAAATAGTTTTAATACGTTCACGTAATAAACGTCGATCGGTTTCTAACTGAGTTTCACCTGGTCCGCGAAGACCAATACCACCTTTTTGTCGCTCAAGGTGAGTCCAACCACGAATTAATCGGGTTGATATATGACGTAATTGCGCTAATTCAACTTGCAACTTACCCTCGTGGGTACGTGCCCGTTGAGCGAAGATATCGAGAATTAACCCGGTACGATCAATCACGCGACATTGACAAAGCTGCTCTAAGTTTCGTTCTTGTGCAGGTGACAAAGCATGATTGAAAATAATAATATCTGCATCAACAGCGCTTACGGCATCAGCTATCTCTTGTGCTTTACCTTCACCGACATAATATTTAGGAAGCGGTGTTTTACGACTGCCCGTAACTACGTGCAGCGCATTAACACCGGCGGAAGATACTAGCATTTCAAATTCGCTAAGATCTTCCCATTCCTCATCTTGAGTGAAGTTAATATGAACAAGAATAGCCTGCTCACCAGCTTCATAACGGTCAAACAAGTAATCAGCTCCTTATTTGAAAATAATTTTACTCTTCTGTTTTCTCTGGACGATCACTTCCTGCTGGACGATCACCCGCGTGATGATGATTCACCGGACGGGCTGGAACAACAGTCGAAATAGCATGCTTATAAACCATCTGGTTTACGGTGTTTTTAAGTAGAATGACAAATTGATCAAATGATTCAATTTGGCCTTGTAGTTTGATACCGTTTACCAGGTAAATAGAGACCGGGATTCTTTCACGACGCAGCGCATTCAAAAACGGGTCTTGCAGAGATTGCCCCTTAGCCATTATTTCTTTTCCTTATTTGTTTGTAGTTGTATTAGCAACGAACAAAAACTAAAAATACGCAAAGCAGTTCAGAGTATACACGTTAATTAAACATCACATCTAACTGAGTTTGTGACGGTTTGTAACGCGCTATCAACATCACTACTATCCAACCAAGTCAAATCTTTCCAGCCACGAAGCCAAGTGATTTGACGCTTTGCCAATTGACGAGTAGCACAGATACCACGGAAGACCGCTTCATCTATGTCATGTTTCCCGTCCAAATATTCCCACATCTGTCGATAACCGACGCAACGTATAGATGGAAGTTCAAGGTGAAGATCACCACGTTCATATAATGCCCGTACTTCCTGCTCAAACCCTGCTTCGATCATTTTTTTGAACCGAAGCTCAATTCGATGATGCAGTACAGCCCTATCCGTGGGCGTAATTGCAAACTGGTGAACCTTATAAGGTAACGATTCACCTTGAGTTTTCGTTAACTCAGTAAGTGTTTTACCTGAGATTCTAAATACTTCCAATGCACGAGATAATCGCTGAGGATCATTTGGATGGATCCTTGCGCCTGCAACAGGATCAATTTGTACTAATTCATCATGCAGTGCTTGCCAACCTCGAGTCTCAGCATCGCTTTCTATACCAGCACGTACAGCATTATCTGCTGCAGGTAATGGTGACAAACCTTCCAATAATGCCTTGTAGTACAACATAGTACCACCGACCAACAAAGGAATCCGCCCCGCAGCCACTATATCAGCCATTTCTTTTAGTGCATCCGAACGAAAGTCTGCAGCAGAATAACTTTGCGCTGGATCACGAATATCGATTAAACGATGCGGTGCTAGTGCCAATTCATGCGCATCTGGTTTCGCAGTACCAATATCCATTCCCTTATAAATAAGGGCAGAGTCGACACTTATCAACTCAACCGGCAACTGTTCTCGTAACCGAATAGCTAAATCTGTTTTGCCTGACGCTGTCGGGCCCATCAAAAAAATCGCTTGAGGTTGTGGCTTAGTCATAGCTTGTGGCTTAGTCATAAATTACTTAAATGCTTCTATCGCTGCTTGCATATCAACAGGGCGAACAAGTTGCGCATTAAATGTCATTAATTGTTCTCCCCATAACTGCTCTAATTCTGTGATTAACTGAATCGCTTGTGCCAAAGTGTAATTCGTTACAGACATATAACATTGCTTAGCGAGCCAGAATAAAAGGTTATCCCACCCTTGAGCATCAGGATCATCACTCACGGCATGAAGATAGGTTAACAAATTTGGGATTAACTGTTGTAAGTTTTGTTGCCTCAATGGCATACAAACCGACAAAATAATGATGCTATTACGCCCTTTGGCTTTCAGTTGAATCCCTAATTGCTTAAGTAGCTGTCCATGTTGCTCTGCGCACTGAATTAATTCAGCCTCAACCGGTACCGCCAATGGAATTAATAATGGTTGAGGTTTTAAACCTTCAGTTTTAGCTAATTGCAACTGTCCGACATAACGCAAGTGTTCAGCGATCGGTAATTGCAATAACACTATCTGATATTGCTGACTTAACAATAAAAATTGCTCATCAACTATCGCCAGCGCTTTTCCTAATCCAACATCACGACCATGAGGACGTTTATTAGGCTTTATTGCTACAGGTTGACTCGATGCGGCCCATTCGCGTCGAGGTTCAGCTATTTGAGTTGATGATTTACGCTCTTCGCTACGCGCCGACATTAACGAGGAGTCCTCTGAATTATCAGGTGTAATCAGTTGCTGATAAGCGTTAACCTCTGCCGCTGTTGGCCCAGACTCGCCATAATGACGAGATGAAGCATGAACAGGTGAACTTTGGTGACGCTTCGCGGTAGCTGATGACGGTGATAATGTAGAGCTACTCTTTTGACTATAGCTTTGTTGTGTATCTTTACTAACTGAATTTGCTAATAAAGTTTTTTCAGACGTAGAAATAAATGCAGTATTACCATCAAAATCAGCAATCGGTACGGATGTTTCTACCGTTGAAGGTTGAGCCGTCAACCAACTATCGGAATCAGCTTTATTGGGATAATCAGGCATTGAAGCAATGGTTTGAGATGCACGATCAATCGGGGCTGTTGTGAGTTCAGTATGTGCATGAGCACTGGCTCTTACTGGTGTTTGGTACTGATGAGCATCATCAATATTTGCGGCTTGTTGTAATGCACTTTGCAATGTTTGATAAATAAAATCATGTACTAAGCGCGCTTGATGGAAACGTACTTCATGTTTAGCTGGATGGACATTAACATCAACCTGATGCGGATCAACTTCAATATACAACACATAAGCGGCATATTGCTCAGAGCGTAAACTCGACTCATACGCTTGTCGAATGGCATGATTGATTAATTTATCTTTCATCATGCGACCATTAACGTAGCAATATTGAATATCGTTCTGGCTGCGTGCCCCTTGTGGACTACAAACCCAACCTGATAATTTCAAATCGCCATGGGCTAATTCAACCACTAATGCATGTTGCAAAAATGCTGGCCCACAAGCCACAGCTAAACGGCGTTCTTGCTGTAATGTATTGTCAGCAATACGATATTGACGTACCAATTTACCGTTATGACGTAATGTAATTGCAACATCAAACCGACTTAAAGCAATGCGCTTAATCAGTTCATCAATATGAGTAAATTCTGTTTTCTCTGTTCGTAAAAACTTACGGCGCGCTGGTGTATTAAAAAATAGGTCTAACACTTCCAGTGTCGTACCAACAGGATGAGCAGCAGGCTTTAATTGAACCTCCATATCACGACCTTCAGCATAGGCTGACCATGCTTCAGTTTGATCTTCGGTACGAGAAGTTAAAGTTAAACGAGAAACTGAACTGATACTCGCAAGTGCTTCACCACGAAAACCCAAGCTGACAATGGCTTCAAGATCATCGAGTGAGGCTATTTTTGATGTGGCATGACGACTTAAGGCTAAACCAAGTTCATCCTTAACAATACCTTTGCCATTATCACGAATACGAATTAGCCGGCTGCCACCTTTTTCGATATCAATATCAATTCGAGTGGCACCGGCGTCTATACTGTTTTCAACAAGCTCTTTGACTACCGATGCGGGGCGTTCAACAACTTCACCCGCTGCAATCTGGTTAGCCAGCCGAGCGGGTAAAATCTGAATCGGCATAATTAACTTCTTGGAATGATTAGCGTCTGTCCTACTGCTAGTTTATCAGAACGTAGCTTATTCGCATCACGAATAGTTGCTACTGATACCCCATATTTAGCCGCAATCTTACTTAGAAACTCACCACGACGTACTTTATGACGTACCGTTTTCGTCGCAGCTACCGCAATTTTCAGCTTCTGCCCGACCATAACGTTATCTGATTTTAAATGACTCGTTTGACGAATGCTGCTCATGGTTACCCCATATTTAGCTGCAATTTTGCCAAGATACTCACCACGAGCCACGGTATGCCATATAATACGCGTTGATGCTGTATGTTTACTTACCGCTTTTGGTGCCGTCGTGTTTCCTGCAGGGGCCGTCTTGATACCACTACCTGGAATCAGCAACATTTGACCAATATTCACTGAATTTGATTTCAGATGATTCGCTGCTCTAATAGCAGCCATCGATGAACCATATTTAGCCGCAATACCACTCAATGTTTGTCCCGATGTCACTTTATGCTTCATGCCACCGGCATTTAAACGCGAAGCAAATAAGGTGCCTTCAGGTGGATGAGCCGTGAAATATTGTAAAATACCTTTATAAACCGCATTTGCTAGTTGGTTTTGATGAGCGTTTGACGTTAATTGGCGCTCTTCAATCGGGTTAGTAATAAAACCCGTCTCAACCAATAATGATGGAATATCAGGTGATTTTAATACTGCCAAACTTGCATATTGCGGTACGGTTTTATGTAAACGTGCAATATGACGTAAATTCGACAATACACGCTTAGCAACATCGTAGCCTTCTTTCTGCGAATAACTAAATTGCAGATCAAGCACCGCACGACCTAAATATTTATCTTTTGGGTTACTGGATAGCACATCGCCACCACCCAGCAGCTCTGATTGTTTCTCGCTTTGCTCTAACCAACGACCAATCTCAGTATTAGCGCGACGGGTGTTTAATACCCATACCGACGCACCACGAGGTTTCGGTGAGCTAAAGCCATCTGCGTGAATAGAAACCAATAATAGCGCTTTATTTTTACGTGCGATCTCTGAACGTTTACTTAATCCCACATAATAGTCACCACGACGAGTCATGACTGCACGCATACCCGTTGTCGCATTAATTTTTGCCGCTAATTTTCGCGCAACAGCTAAAGTCACGTTTTTTTCGTATTTATGTGTTGGGCCAATAGAACCAGGATCATCACCACCATGGCCTGCATCAACCGCTACCACAATATCAGCCGTACCTGATGGCAACTTAGCTAAATTATTTTCGGTAGCTTTTGCCTCGGCTCGCTCTTCTTTATCTGCCTTACCAGCACCAGAACCATTAGGTAAATCCATAACTAGGCGATAGCCGTAACTACCATCAGGTGTTGGTGACAAGGAGAAAATTTTAGGCTTAGTGGTGCCTTTAAGCTCAAAAACCAATCGTGTTGTGCCTTTTTCTGGCGCATTACTGCTACGAACAGTGGTTAAGATGTCACTCTTAGCCACCTTGATTGGCAATTTTGTTTTTAGCGATGTCTTATTTAAGTCAATCACTAATCGTGATGGGTTAGATAGCATAAACTGCGAATAATCCGCTTTGCTTTGCATATCTAATACAACACGTGTTTCATCAGGAGCAGGCCATACGCGTACTCCCTTTAGTTCATTTGCAAACGCGGTAGAACTAACGAATCCCACTCCCAAAATTAGAAGATTTGCATACGTCCGTAACGCCATTCTAATTAGCCTAATTTTAAGTGGTTGATTAACGTTGAACCATAATCCGTGTTCGACGTCACTAATACTTTTCTTTGTTCACCGTGGTAACGTAATTCCAACTCAAGGTCAGCGTCAGGCAACATACCTATTCCTTTTTCTGGCCATTCCACTAAACAAATAGCGTCATTGGTAAAATAGTCACGGATCCCCATAAATTCTAATTCTTCTGGATCAGCAAGACGATATAAGTCAAAGTGATAAACCTGCCAAGGCGCAAGATCATACGGTTCAACTAATGTATAAGTCGGGCTTTTCACATTACCTTGATGGCCCAGCGCACGAATAAAACCACGACTAAATGTCGTTTTTCCTGCACCTAAATCACCATGAAGATATATTGTTGTTTGTTGCGTGCAGGCTTTAGCCAATGTAAGGCCAAAATCTACCGTTGCCTGCTCATCAGCAAGAGAAGTTTCAAATGTTTGCATTATATTTTATCTTGGATTGACTAATTGACGAATAAACGGAAAAAGATCAGCTGCCAGCATACCACGCTCGCCGCTTTGCGCACATAAATCTGCTGCTTTACGATAAATCAAAACCTCTCGATATCTAGAGATATAGTGCACGAGATGATGATCTGCCTCGAAAAATGGCTATTTTAATTTTACCGCAATAAAGTAATACCATTCAATTTGTGTCATTCATATATTCAGCAGTGGTGCAGCTTTATATTCTCATATTATTATCTCAGCAATTATTCTAGTTATTGACAACAGCATGTCAGCTTGTGACGAAGCAAACCATAGCACTGGCTAAGTTGTCACTGTCATTATTGCCACCAATGGCTATTCTAAAATAATAATGTGCTAGAATCCGTTCCCTGATTTTTACTGGCTATAAGACTGACGCTATGAGTATCGATTATCAACAACTCGCATTGCAAATAAAAACTTGGGGGCAAGAACTTGGCTTTCAAGCTGTAGGGATCTGTGATATCGATTTAACTCAGCATGAAGCACAACTACAGCGATGGCTTGATGCTGGGTACCATGGCGATATGGACTGGATGGCGCGTCACGGAATGATGCGAGCTCGCCCACATGAATTACTGCCAGGAACCATACGTGTAATCAGTGTTCGTATGAATTACCTACCGCCACAAGCGGGGTTTGCTCAGACTTTAAAGCAACCAACAAAAGCCTATATTAGTCGTTACTCACTTGGACGTGACTATCATAAATTGATTCGCAATCGCCTCAAGCAATTAGGCCAACGAATTGAAAGTGTTATTGGTGAGTTTGGTTGTCGACCATTTGTTGATTCAGCGCCAATATTAGAACGTCCATTAGCTGAAAAATCGGGGTTAGGTTGGACGGGGAAACATTCTTTAATTCTTAACGATCAATCAGGTTCATGGTTCTTTCTAGGGGAATTATTAATTGATCTGCCGTTACCCATTGATACACCAGCAACCAATCAATGTGGAAAGTGTGTTGCTTGTATAACCAGTTGCCCAACAGGAGCCATTATTGAGGCTGGCGTCGTTGATGCACGACGTTGTATATCTTATCTCACCATCGAATTTGACGGTATTATTCCAGAGCAATATCGAGCAGCAATGGGCAATAGAATTTATGGTTGTGATGACTGCCAATTAGTCTGCCCGTTTAGCCGCCATGGTGAAATAACAACAGAAACAGACTATCACTGTCGTGATGTATTATTTCAACAAGATCTAGTGACACTCTATCAATGGAACGAAGCTACATTCTTAAAGAATACTGAAGGTTCAGCCATTCGACGTATAGGCCATACTCAATGGCTACGAAATATCACCATTGCATTAGGTAACGCACCATACCAAGCCGATATCATCGATGCATTACTCACTCGTCAAGGAGAATATCCACTTGTTGATGTTCATATTGAATGGGCCTTAGAGCAACAGCAACAAAAACGCCAACAAATGACTATTAATGTTTTACCTAATGCCACCAAACGTTTAGTGCGAATTATAGAAAAAGGCTTACCTCGAGACGCATAACACTCTGGGTATATGTGGAAAACTTTTTTAATGGCGTTAAAAATAGCGGTAAAAAGAAAGATTAAACACAGGGAGTGGATAACATAATCAAGATGGTTATCCCGATAAAGGAAGGATTAAATGAACTGTGTACAAATTGTAGATAACAGAGTAAATATACATAAAAAACATGCAGTTACCCTGTTAATTATTCTTATATAAGAAAGCGAACAATCTCATAAGCATGACTCTTCTTAAAGTTATTCACACCTACCTATCACATCTAATCAACCAACTTACCCACAGATATTCTTATGTGGATAACTCTGTTAATTTAACTGTGATCTAACGGTGCAATAAATTTAAAACACTGGCTAAAATAATAACTTATCGTATTGCTGTTTATAGAAAACACACAATAAACCACAATATGACTATGGTGGTAAGTACAATTTTCAATGCTAAGAAAAGAGCGTTTGCCATATATGACAATATTGATATTACAAACATCTATGTAAATAGCTAAGATGAAAAAAACAACCGTTAGGTTGCATGATCAATAATAGATGATGTAATCGAAGCTGATTGCTTCTAAGTGGGCTTCGTAGTCAAACTAGAAACACTTGAAGCAGTACACTGATGATATCGGTAATCGAATACCCCAGGAATACCACATTAAGACTAATACTTCACAGTAGTAGTTCATCGATAAGTCCGATGATAACTAAATTAGAGCGATACACGAGGTTCCTGATCTTCAAGGAACTAGGCGTGACCTCAACCTTGGCAACATTGCGT
>NZ_JAYXUH010000023.1:0-54924 GCF_036040035.1 Photobacterium sp. S4TG1 | reverse complement strand
ACTATCAAATGTGCAGGATGTGCAGGATGTGCAGGATGTGCAGGATGTGCAGGATGTGCAGGATGTGCAGGATGTGCAGGATGTGCAGGATGTGCAGGATGTGCAGGATGTGCAGGATGTGCAGGATGTGCAGGATATTCTTAGAGGAAAGGTTCCTAATAACAATGCATAGATATAAAAAATGCCGGCCTTAGCCAGCATTTTATTAGCAAGTAACGTGTCGAATTATAACGCGATAACGTTCGCTGCTTGTAGACCTTTCTGGCCTTGCTCAACGTCAAATGATACTTTCTGACCTTCAGCTAATGTTTTAAAGCCTTCAGAAACGATAGCACGAAAGTGAACGAATACGTCAGCGCCGCCATTGTCTTGAGTAATGAAACCAAAACCTTTCTCTTCGTTAAACCACTTAACAGTGCCCATTGTTTTTGATAGTGACATGTGTGTTCCCTAGTTTGAATCCGATTAAATTATCGCACACTGCAATAATCTGAAATGATAATATTCATATAAATCACTGCACTATCCTTATACTCATAACCATACCGAATTGTTATGAAGGTGTACTATATTTATATTGTTATTAAATAATGTCATTTGGCGAGATAAGACATTTAATTAAAATCATTTCTTAATTAAATCCCCTGAGGTATTAATAAGAAATGTAGAAATTACCAATTACTTTATTGCTGCTATTTGTAATGTTACCTGCTGATGTTTTTTCACAGTAACTAAATGAGATATCAAGATTATCAACATTACCGTTAATAAGAACATGACGCTTTAATACATCACTGTTTAACTGATGAATATTGGCACTCCAAGTGCGTTGGTTTTTTACTAAATTAAAGTTTACTATCATTATTAACCTCTTGATTTTCATTTGTATTTACAGGGTTTTCTTGACGATTCTGTTGGAACCAAAATCGCTTACGGCCTAATGAACGAGACATAAGTATCCTTAGTTTTTTACTAGCAGAAAAATATTCAGATGATAAAAGGCATCTAACATTATTCATGCTAATTAAGTTTTTGAGTTTTTATTTATAATAAAGTAACGAAGTAAATATGAACGTAACGACAAATACAGAAGCAGATGTTGGAAGTGTTTTATATTTCGATGATATTGTATAAATAATTTTTAAATTAAAATGGGTGTTATCAAAAGTGACGCAAACGGTACTGCGACCATTTGCGTCGACTTAAAATATTATAAAGCTACAACGTTTGCAGCTTGAAGACCTTTTTGGCCTTGCTCTACTTCAAAAGACACTTTTTGGCCTTCAGCAAGAGTTTTGAAACCTTCAGATGCGATTGCACGGAAGTGAACGAATACGTCAGCGCCGCCATTATCTTGAGTAATGAAGCCGAAACCTTTCTCTTCGTTGAACCACTTAACGATACCAGTAGACATAATGTGTCCCTTAATTTTGATTAAAATTCATAAAAAATTAAACGCGAATAAATCGCGATGCGCTGAAAGCTTGAATTATTGAATGTGACGATGAAGCTAA
This sequence comes from Photobacterium sp. S4TG1, assembly GCF_036040035.1. Taxonomy (NCBI): domain Bacteria; kingdom Pseudomonadati; phylum Pseudomonadota; class Gammaproteobacteria; order Vibrionales; family Vibrionaceae; genus Photobacterium; species Photobacterium sp. S4TG1. The sequence goes on along the minus strand of NZ_JAYXUH010000023.1, from coordinate 53,410 downwards.
GGGAAACACTAAGGAATGCAACAATAACGAAGATATTCTGAGGGTTTTTCTTTTACTTGATGTTTTCATTAATAACTCTGAACAACAGAGCACCGACATTATTATGTGGTTCGCAATTATTGTAAAGATTTATTTTTTGAAAACCATCAAAACAACCCCTAACAATATGATATTACTTGGTAAATATTTACTCACCACCAAGTAATATCAATAAAAAAACACCACTTTGGATAAAATTTGAATCTTTTCAGAACGAAAACACTCAAATATTCGCTCAAATATTATGCATTTTGACCCGCTACATAACCTGAACTCCACGCCCATTGGAAGTTATATCCCCCCAACCAACCACTGACATCCATCACTTCACCAGCAAAAAAGAGCCCTTTAATCTGCTTAGATTCCATGGTTTTTGATGATAATTCATCAGTATCAACCCCACCAAGGGTCACTTCAGCAGTGCGGTAACCTTCAGTCCCATTAGGCGCAATATTCCAGTGATGGAAATACGTCGCTAACTGCTCAAATTCTTTATGATTAAGTTGCTTTAACGGTTTATCAGTAATATCGCCACGAGTGATTAATACTTCAATTAAACGCTTAGGTAACAATCGAGATAAGGTGTTCTTTATACTTTGATTTGGGTGTTGTTCACGTAATTCAAGCAATGTTTCAGCCAAATTAAGCATCGGTAATAAATCAATACTCACCTTTTGTCCTGGTAACCAATAAGATGAAATTTGCAGCACCACAGGACCAGAAAGGCCACGGTGGGTAAATAGTAGATTCTCTTTAAAGCTAGTACCGTTGTCTGTCGTAATCACAGCAGGTACAGCGATGCCCGAAAGTTCTTCAAAAGCATCTTTATCTTGTTTATGCAGAGTAAACGGCACTAAACCAGCAGTCGTCGGCACCATTTTCAAGCCAAACTGTTCTGCAATTTGATAACCAAATGGCGTTGCACCTAATTTAGGCATCGACAAGCCTCCTGTCGCCACCACCAGCGATTCACAGCAGATCGTTTCACCGTTAACATTCAAACTAAACCCAGTATCTAATTGGGTAACAGCACTGATGTCGGTTTGATAACGTAAACTGATATTAGGCATATCACATTCAGCCACCAACATTTTGACAATGTCTTTTGCGGAATCGAGACAAAATAATTGTCCATGCTCACGCTCTTCATAATCAATCTCATGCTGACAAACCAAACCAATAAAATCCCATTGGCTATATTGTGACAATGCTGATTTAACAAAATGGGGATTACGGCAAACATAATTATTAGCGGCAACATCATTATTGGTAAAATTACAGCGACCACCACCTGAAATTAAAATTTTACGACCAGGTTTCTTGCCGTGATCCAGCACAAGCACTGAGCGTCCGCGCTTGCCTGCTGTAGCTGCGCACATTAAGCCGGCAGCACCTGCACCAATAATTACTACATCATATTTGTTCGCCATGGATTTCAATCAGCCTTTAATGTCACTAAATAAACGCAAAAAGGATGCTAACAGTTAGCATCCTTTTTCTATTGTTACGGCTATTTTACCTGCCTCTCAGCCCAATACCAACAGCTATCCCACCACAAGAATTTATTCGATAAAAATCAAGCTTGTTGATGACGTTCAATAGCAGCTAATGCTGTCACCGCAGCCGCTGGCATGTCTAGCGTTGTAGTTGGGAACGCAAAGTCAGCGCCATGCGCATGAACAATTTCAACAATTTTCAGCATCACATCTTGCTGTACTGCTTTGTATTTGACCCAATCAACGGTTTTAGTAAAGGTGTACACCAAAATATTCAATGATGATGGCCCATAAGTATCAAAACTCACAATCAAGGTTTGGCGCGTTTCAATATCAGCATGGTTTTGAAGCATTGTTTTTATATCATCAACCACCAGCCCCACAACCGCCGCATCGCAATAACGTAAACCAACACTTTGTTTAATACGACGATTCTGCATTCGTGACGCATTTTCTACCACTACCGAGCTAAAAACTGAATTAGGGACATACAACGGCCGTTTATCAAAAGTGCGAATCACCGTCATACGAAACCCTATTCGCTCAATCGTTCCTTCAATTTGGCGATCAGGGCTGCGAATCCAATCACCCACTTTAAAGGGACGATCAAAATAAATCATCATTCCACCAAAGAAATTGGCTAATAAATCTTTGGCTGCCATACCAACAACTAAACCACCGACACCACCAAAGGTCAGCAACCCCGACAAACTTAAACCGAAGTTTTGCATCACAATTAAGCTACTCAATACCATTACAATTAAGCGTAATATTTTTGAAATAGCGGTGACGGTAGTGGCATCTCGATGTGGGCGATTATCTAAAATGGTTTGTTCAATATTGGTAATCAACCGCATCAGAATCCAAATAAAGACCCCGACCAATAATAAGTGACGCAATAAAGCCAAGAAGCCACTTGAATAAGAGGTGATGTTATCAACCATTATTCCTAATGACATCAATCCAGGCCACACCCAAATACACAACGAAACAGGAGCTCGAACGGCATCAATTAATGCATCATCCCAAATAAAATGCGTTTTGTTCGCTATGGTTGCTAGTCGGCGTGAAAGTAATAACCATCCGCCCCACAGTAATGTACTCAACAGCAGCAACAAGCCGATGTTATACATCCAATTAACAGAGGCACCCTTTTCAAGTGATGACCACCAGATGACAAATTGATCCATAGCGACGTTGTTTCCAATACTGAAAAGTAATAAATGAAGTGGTATTAATAAAGTTTAGCCATACCAAGCACATGATATAACACTGAAGAAGGGGATCGCAAAGAGAGTGTCACTGAGGAAGTGACACCTAAACAGAGAGTGATCTTTAAAGCCCGAGAAAAGCCACTGCAAAAATAGCCACAAAGAAAGTGATCATAAAAGTACTAGCCAATACGAACAATTTTCTGACTTTCATGCATTTCGCCATAAATAGCGGATCGTGATGTTTTTTATACTGTTGGCTACGAATATAATGAAATAAGCGAATTTGTTTACTGACATTACCTTGTGACGAAAAGAAACCACGCCCGTCAACTTGTTGATATAACAACGGATCGCAGTCTCGCATTACCACTAACAAAGAACGTAATGTACTGATATACCGACAAGTATTAACGGTTGCCACCAAAAAAATCGCAACCAAAAGTGCATCACCACTGATCATAGTTATCCCCTCTTTATATCACGCGCTTATAGGGATAAAGGGGCGATGTATCACCCCCCTAGAACCACTTTAAGCTTGTGAGTCCATGACTGATGTTGGTGCTGACTCGCCTTTAGCCATTGCAGCTAAATCTTTATCAATAAAGAATAATGCTTTGCCATCTTCACCAACTAACTCAATTTTATCTAAAATGCCTTTAAATAGTTTTTCTTCTTCGTGCTGCTCTGACACATACCACTGTAAGAAATTAAATGTTGAGTAATCCTGAGTAGAAAAAGCAACGTGTGCTAATTCGTTAATTTTTTTAGTGATAAGTTGTTCATGTTCGTAAGTTTCACGAAACACATTTCCAAGAGAAGCAAACTCATGCTTAGGAGCTTCGATGGTACCTAAAATAGGTAACGCACCCGTTTCACTCACATAAGTAAACAAACGTTGCATATGCTCCATCTCTTCAGCAGCATGCACGCGTAAGAACGCAGCGGCACCTTCAAACCCTTTATCTTCACACCATGCACTCATTTGTAAGTACAAATTTGAAGAAAAGAACTCTAAATTAATTTGCTCGTTAAGATTTTCAACCATTGCCTTGGCTAACATTGCACTACTCCTGTTTGTTTAAGTGTAATCAAGACATTGTCACTGTGCATTGTTAAGAATGCAACAAATGAACAAAACGTCCTAAATAAGAGAACAACTATTAGTATAAACCACTAAAATAACAATAAAAATGGCTCAACGATTACGAAAAATAATTAACCATTTCGTAATCTATAGATGCGATCTAATCGATATTTTTAAGTGTAGACCAGTGCTAACATAGACTATTATTATATGGCTATGGAATATAAGTGATGGTTTATAAACATATTATCGCAGCTATCGATCTTTCTGAAGATAGCGCCTATCTCGTCAATAAAGCCGCGAAATTAGCACAATCATTGAATGCTAAACTATCACTGGTCCACATCGATGTTGACTATGCTGATCTCTATACGGGCTTAATTGATATTAACTTAGCAGAAATGCACGAACGTGCTGAAAGCGATGCTCAAAATAGATTACATGAGCTTGCCAATAATGCAGGTTACCCTGTTGCTCACACCTTAGTCGGCAGCGGTGATTTAAGTGAAGAAATTTGTAGCGCCATCAAAGATCTTAATGTTGATTTAGTAATTTGCGGTCATCATCAAGATTTCTGGAGTAAGATTTTATCATCAACTCGTCAGCTAATTAGCCGCACTCCGGTTGATTTATTGATCGTCCCGCTAAAATAATAACTCACTATAAATATAGCAGTCGTTATCATAACGACTGCTAATCATGATAACGATGGTACGCTGTCATTATCATATTCTTCATCGCACAATTTGGTTACACTGCTGCTATCCCCTCTTAATACACCCAGTTGCAACGATGAAATACTTATCACTAATAACCCTATTATGGGCATTTTCGTTTAGCCTAATTGGCGTTTATCTCGCAGGTCAAGTTGATGCTTGGTTTTCAGTTTTAACCCGCGTTTGTCTCGCAGCACTCGTTTTTTTACCTTTTTTACGTACCCAACACCTACACCCTAAACTTGCTATCAAATTAATGGTCGTTGGCGCATTTCAGCTTGGGCTAATGTATTGCTTTTATTATCAATCGTTCTTGTACTTAACCGTTCCAGAAGTGCTACTGTTTACGATTTTTACGCCTATTTACGTCACCCTCATTTATGACGCATTACATAAACAATTTTCGCCGTGGTATTTACTGAGTGCGGTGATCGCAGTGATTGGAGCGGCGGTAATTAAATTTGAGGGAATTAATCAACACTTTATTATTGGCTTTTTCATTGTTCAAGGCGCAAACCTGTGCTTTGCGATTGGCCAAGTTGGTTATAAACGCATTATTGAACAAGAACAAACGGATATACCACAACATACCGTGTTTGGCTGGTTTTATTTAGGCGCTGTGTGTGTCGCTGTGCCAATGTATTTATTGTTTGGTAATAGTGCCAAATTCCCCACAACATCATTGCAGTGGGGAATTTTAACCTACCTCGGTGTGATTGCTTCTGGACTGGGGTATTTCATTTGGAACAAAGGTACCACCATGGTCAATGCTGGTGCATTAGCGATCATGAATAATGCTTTAGTACCCGCGGGGTTAATCGTTAACTTAATGATTTGGAACCATGATGTCGATTATCCACGGCTTATTATTGGCGGTGGAATTATTCTATTATCACTGTGGTTTAACGAAACATGGATTAAACAAAAGGTTGCCACCCAACGCGCATTAGCCCTCAAAAAATAGCCACAAAAAAGGCGCGATAATCGCGCCTTGTTTCAGCTTTAGAGTAACTAGATAAACGCAAAAGCATCGGCAAACATATGCTCCCGTAATGCACCTTTTTCTGTACAAAAACGTTCACGCGCAGCACCTGCCATTTCAAAGCGGCCACACACATAAATATCATAGGCAGATAAGCTTACAAAATCGTCAGCAACTGCGTCCAATACATTACCAATTTTACCCTGCCAACCTTCAGGCGCTGTTTCTACAACAGGTACATAGCTAATATTGGCGTATTGCTGTGTTAGTGCTTGCATTTCATCATTCGCATACAGCTGACACAAATCACGTCCACCCCAATAAATAAAAATCGGCTGAGTTAAGCCACGACTAATACAATTGTCAACCATACTTCGAATATAAGAGAACCCCGTTCCACCAGCAATCATTAGCAATGGACGTTGACTTTCATGACGTAGCCAAGCTTCACCATGCGCCGCTTCAATCGTCACAGGTTGGTGAGCCGTTAATGCATTCTTCATCGTCTCAACCACTTCTAGTGCATAAGCATTATGTTCAGCAGCGCCAATATGAAGCTCAAGCTCACCTTGACGACAAGGGCTACTAGCAATCGAAAACGGGCGTTTATCTTGTTCTCCCATTACTGCTAATAAGTATTGCCCTGCTTTAAAATCGAGGGCTTGTAATGGCGTTAACAAAATACGGTATGTATTACATGCCAACGGTTCAACTGACTTTACTTCACATTGGATAGACATGGTTTTCCTCTAGTCTAACGATAACACCAAGTCACTTTCCACTCTCGCCTGACAAGCAAAAATCCAGCCTTGTGCTTGCTCTTGTGGCGTCAACATCGGCTCAAGCTGATAACTTACCTCACCTTGATGTTTACGACACATACACATTGCACAAGCACCCACTTGGCAGCGATTAGGAAAAGCGATGCCTGCGTTGAGCGCTGCTTGTAATACGGTTTGCTGCACATCGGCAGTAAACGTAATGTTATTGGGCAACAGGCGTACTTGATACATAAAAACTCTCAATTCAATGATAGGTATTATCATTGAAGTATAAAAAGATTAGGCACTTGATTGTTACTCAAGCCCATATTTAACAGCTAGTGATTGATTGCTAATTGCGCCCACATTGCATCTACTTGTGCCACAATTTGAGGATCTTTAATAATCGGCGTGCCCCATTCTCGTTGGGTTTCAGCGCCAATTTTATTGGTAGCGTCAAAACCGATCTTTGAGCAACGCTCTGTAGTCGCAGCAGTTAATACCGTATCACGACTTGGATCCATGCGGGTTGTAACCGCCCAAATAACATCATTCCAATCGCGCACATTGACGTCGCCATCACAGATAATCACAAATTTTGCATCGGTGAATTGATTCAAAAAGGCAGAGACTGCGCTCATAACCTGTAGACCTTCACCCACAACAGTTTTATTAATACTCACGATTGCCATACTGTGATCAGCCGCTTGTGGCGGTAAATAACAATCGATGATCGCAGGAAATTGCTGGCGTAAAGCGAGTAATCCAGCCTCAATATCATACTCAGCAGACTTTAATCCGACCGATGTTGCTGCAGTATTCGCTAACTCTGCTGGCCATTTAATGGTGGCATCAATCCCCATTTTTGAGCCTAAGCCCACCACTGGCGACGCAAAATCCAATGAATCAATTGGCGTATTATCAATCAGTAATGTATCTCGAACCGGATCCATACGCGTGGTCATCATATTGATCACACTCTGCCAATCGCGCGCATTAACATCATCATCACATACAATCACAAATTTAGTGTACATAAACTGACGTAAAAACGACCACACTCCCATCATGACCCGTTTAGCATGTCCAGGGTATTGCTTCTTCATTGTCACCACCGCCATGCGATAAGAGCACCCTTCTGGCGGCAAATAGAAATCAACAATCTCAGGAAATTGTTTATGCAAAATAGGCACAAATACTTCGTTTAACGCCACGCCAAGCACCGCAGGTTCATCCGGTGGACGACCGGTATAGGTACTGTGATAAATCGGATCATTACGCATCGTGATATGAGTAATGGTAAACACATGATGACGCTCAACTTCATTGTAATAGCCGGTATGATCGCCATAAGGTCCTTCATCGGCATATTCTTCAGGGTCGATATAGCCTTCCATCACGATTTCTGCACTAGCAGGCACTTGTAGATCATTACTGATACTTTTAACCACCTCTGTGCGACTACCACGCAATAAGCCAGCAAATGCATATTCAGATAACGTGTCAGGCACTGGCGTTACAGCACCTAGTACCGTGGCAGGATCGGCGCCAAAAGCAACTGTTACTGGAAATTTCTCACCAGGATGGGCTTCACACCATTCACGCATATCTAACGCGCCACCACGATGAGCAAGCCAGCGCATAATCACTTTATTTTTGGCAATTTTTTGTTGGCGATAAATACCTAAATTTGGGCGTTTTTTATTCGGACCACGAGTAATGGTTAATCCCCATGTCAGTAACGGTGCAACATCATCAGGCCAGCAACTCATGACAGGGATTTTATCGAGATCAACCTCGTCACCTTGCCAAATAATTTGTTGGCAAGGCGCTTTACGGAGTACTTTGGTGGGCATATTAAGCACTTGCTTAAATACCGGAATTTTATTGATTGCGTCACGTAAACCTTGAGGTGGTTCAGGTTCTTTTAAATACGCCAGCCATTCTCCAACTTCGCGTAATTGCTTAACATTGTCACGTCCCATTCCCATTGCAACGCGCTCAGGCGTACCAAACAAGTTTGCCAGCACTGGCATGTTATAACCTACAGGATTTTCAAACAGCAATGCCGGGCCCCCAGCGCGCAGAGTACGATCGCAAATTTCCGTCATTTCCTGATTAGGATCGACGGGCTGTTGAATGCGTTGTAATTGCCCTTGCTGCTCTAAATAGGCAATAAAGTCACGCAGATCCTTGTATTTCATAGCGACTACCTGTAGCTAAACTAAGTCAAATGGACATTACTACCATTGACCTAATGAGAATGATTTTTGCTAGTATAACCAGTTGTGCGACGGAAAACACCCGCCGCTCCCAAAAAGAAAATACCCTTTAAAATTCTGTGGGTTAACCAAAACAAGCTAACCTTATGGTTTGAATTTTAGCCAAAAAAAAACGCCACATGAAAGTGACGTTTTTAATTCAATAACCGCTTAAATTACTTATGATTTTTGACGACGCATTGCGTCAAAGAACTCTTCATTTGTCTTGGTCATTGATAGTTTGTCGATCAAGAATTCCATGCTATCAGTTTCACTCATTGGGTGAACGATCTTACGCAGGATCCACATTTTCTGTAGTTCATCAGCTTTCGCCAATAGTTCTTCACGACGGGTACCTGAACGATTGATATCAATCGCAGGGAAAACACGTTTCTCAGCAATCTTGCGAGAAAGGTGAAGTTCCATGTTACCTGTACCTTTAAATTCTTCGTAAATAACTTCATCCATCTTAGAGCCAGTATCTACTAGCGCTGTTGCGATGATAGTTAAGCTACCGCCTTCTTCTACGTTACGTGCCGCACCAAAGAAACGCTTAGGACGGTGAAGGGCGTTGGCATCTACACCACCAGTTAATACTTTACCTGAAGAAGGAATAACGGTGTTGTAAGCACGTGCTAGACGCGTAATTGAGTCAAGAAGGATAACCACATCTTTCTTATGCTCGACTAGGCGTTTTGCTTTTTCGATAACCATTTCTGCCACTTGTACGTGACGAGATGCTGGTTCATCAAATGTTGATGCAATCACTTCGCCTTTAACAAGACGTTGCATCTCAGTTACTTCTTCCGGACGCTCATCGATAAGCAATACCATCAACACACACTCAGGGTGGTTGTAAGAAATACTTTGAGCGATATTTTGCAGTAACATTGTTTTACCCGCTTTTGGCGGAGCAACAATCAGACCACGTTGGCCTTTACCGATAGGAGAAGCTAAATCTAGAACACGCGCTGTAATATCTTCTGTTGAACCATTACCACGTTCCATACGCATACGATCGTTTGCGTGCAGTGGAGTTAGGTTTTCAAAAAGGATTTTATTGCGGGCGTTGTCGGGTTTGTCGTAGTTTACTTCGTTTACTTTTAGTAGCGCGAAGTAACGTTCACCGTCTTTAGGTGGACGAATCTTTCCAGCTATGGTGTCGCCAGTACGAAGATTAAAACGACGAATTTGGCTTGGTGATACATAAATATCATCAGGGCCTGCAAGGTAAGAACTGTCTGCGCTACGCAGAAAGCCGAAGCCGTCTTGCAAAATCTCTAGAACACCGTCGCCAAAAATATCCTCACCACTTTTAGCATGTTGCTTAAGAATGGAGAAGATGATGTCCTGCTTACGTAGGCGGGCCAGGTTTTCCAATCCTAAACTTTCGCTAAGTGATACCAACTTAGGGATAGGTTGGCTCTTGAGTTCTGTAAGATTCATAGTGGTGGGTTTCTTGTCTGTCAAAATCGGGGTTCTATATTAGTTGAGATAAGGATGACCAATAGGGCCTGGTCAAGAAATGAACGGAAATGTAATTTCTGTGCGTTACGTTAACACTAAACGTTCTATCAGTCTAGCATAGTCGCTAGACAAACCATGCACAACTTAGAAATTGTGCATGGCTCGCAATTATGTCACTTATAAGTTCGCGTCAAGGAACTCTTTCAGCTGTGTTTTTGACAACGCGCCGACTTTAGTTGCTGCTACTGCACCATCTTTGAACAGTAATAACGTTGGAATACCACGAATACCAAACTTTGGCGGTGTCGCCGCATTTTGGTCGATATTTAATTTACCAATCGTTAATTTACCTTCGTATTCATCAGCGATTTCGTCAAGAATAGGGGCAATCATTTTACAAGGTCCACACCATTCAGCCCAGAAATCAACCAGTACAGGACCCGCAGCATTGACAACATCAGTATCAAAACTTTCATCGGTAAGCTGCACAATCTTATCGCTCATCTTCCACTCCAACAGTGATTTTGTTAGCTGATATTGAATTAACCAGCAAATCGTTATCCTATTTGAATGGAATACGTTTCGTATTGCAACCCTAAGCTGATATTCTATAGCAATGAAGACGACACATATCACAGAGCAGAAATTTGCCGAACTAGGGTTAAACCCCCTAGTACTAAAAGGATTGGAAGAGAAAGGGTTTCATAATTGTACCCCGATCCAGGCCTTGGCATTGCCAGTTGTGCTCACTGGCCATGATATCGCGGGACAGGCTCAAACAGGTACGGGTAAGACCCTTGCCTTTCTGACCGCTACTTTTAACCATCTATTGGAGACACCTGCACCAGCAGAGCGTAAAACCAACCAACCGCGAGCGATCATTATGGCGCCAACGCGTGAGTTGGCGATCCAAATTTTCAATGATGCTTCATCGCTATTAGCAAGTACCGGCTTAAAAGCTGGTCTAGCTTACGGTGGTGAACCTTATGAAAAACAAAAACAAGTGTTTGACGAAGGCGTTGATATTTTAATCGGTACTTGTGGCCGTATTATCGACTTCTACAAGCAGCGTGTTATCGACCTTGCTAGCATTCAAGTGGTGGTATTGGATGAAGCCGATCGTATGTTCGATTTAGGTTTTATTAAAGATATCCGTTTCTTGTTCCGTCGTATGCCTGAGCCGAAAGCACGTTTAAACATGCTATTTTCAGCGACGTTATCATACCGTGTTAAAGAACTTGCATTTGAGCACATGAATAGCCCAGAAAGTGTTGTAGTTGAACCTGAGCAAAAAACAGGTCACCGCATTAAAGAAGAGTTATTCTATCCATCAAACCAAGAAAAAATGCGTTTATTACAAACGTTAATTGAAGAAGAATGGCCTGATCGTGCGATTATTTTTGCCAACACTAAACATCGCTGTGAAGATGTTTGGGGTCATTTAGCCGCTGATGGTCATCGCGTAGGTCTACTTAACGGTGATGTACCACAGAAAAAACGTGAACGTATTCTAGAAGAATTTACCAAAGGTGATATTGATATCCTAGTAGCAACGGATGTCGCTGCTCGTGGTCTGCATATTCCAATGGTTACCCACGTATTTAACTTTGACCTTCCAGATGACGCAGAAGACTATGTTCACCGTATCGGTCGTACTGGTCGTGCTGGTGAAAGTGGTCATTCAATCAGCTTTGCTTGTGAAGAATACGCGATTAACTTGCCTGCAATCGAGACCTACATCGAGCATGGTATTCCACAATCAAAATATGACTCCGATGCTCTTTTAGATGATTTACCTGCGCCGATTCGCTTACAGCGTACTCCTCGCCAAGGTGGTCGTCGTAATAACCAGCGTCAAGGTCAAGGCCAGGGGCAATCTCGTCAGCGTAATAATCGCCGTCGTCCGCCACAAAACAAACCAGCATAAAATAAGTTAAAGTATCTCTATGGAAAGAAATTCAGTATCACCGCTTTATGCAGCGATTGATTTAGGCTCGAACAGCTTTCATATGTGGGTTGTTCGTGAAGTCAATGGCAGTGTTCAAACACTGGCTAAAATTAAACGAAAAGTTCGTTTAGCTGCAGGTTTGAATAATCAAAACGAACTCAGCCAAGACGCCATTCAGCGGGGTCTTGACTGTTTGGCCATCTTTGCCGAACGTTTGCAGGACATCAAACCTGATCATATTCGCATTGTCGGTACTGCCGCCTTGCGTACAGCGGTCAATGCTAACGAATTTCTTTCCCAAGCTCACAGTATACTTGGGTATCCTGTGAGTGTGATTGCGGGTGAAGAAGAAGCACGCATTATCTATCAAGGGGTCGCACATACCTCTGGGGGCAGCGATAAACGCCTGGTGGTCGATATTGGCGGCGCCAGTACCGAAGTCATTATTGGTGAAGGTTTTGATGCCAGTGCTCTCACAAGCCTAAAAATTGGTTGTGTCACTTGGCTAGAGCGCTACTTTAAAGATCGCTACCTAACCTCAGTTAACTTTGATGCTGCCATTAACGGCGCAAAAGAAGCGATTGAAACCATAATTGAACGCTACACGCACCAAGGCTGGGAAACCTGTGTTGGCGCCAGTGGTACCGTGCAAGCACTGCAAGAAATAATGCTAGCACAAGGCATGGATGAAATTATCACCCTGCCAAAACTGAAACGCCTTCAGCGCCAAGCAATGCAATATGAACGTTTAGAAGACCTTGATATTGAAGGTTTAACATTAGAACGTGCGCTGGTTTTCCCAAGTGGATTATCAATCCTAATTGCGCTATTTGAATCATTACAGATTGAATCAATGACCCTTGCTGGCGGTGCGCTACGTGAAGGATTGGTTTACGAAATGATGGATCAAATGCGTCACCATGATGTGTGCTCGCGTACGATCAGCAGCATGCAGCAGCGGTTTCAATTAGATCATACCCATGCCGATAATGTTAGCGATATGGCATTGGCGTTATTAGCTCAATGTCCTAACTGGCAATTAGAGCCACCTGCTGAAAATTTACTTCAAGCAGCAGCCAAATTACATGAGATTGGCGCTAGCATTGAATTTAAAAAAAGTGGGGAACATGCAGCTTACTTAATTAAGCACATGGATTTACCTGGCTTTACTCGTGCCCAAAAAAATCTCATAGCTGAATTACTGCGTCGTCACAACGGCCCATTAACCAGCTTACCAGAGCAATATGCGCTATCGGCACCCAGTGCAGCCCGTTTATTACGCTTACTACGACTAGCGATTATTTTATGTCATCGTCGCGATCAAACTTGTTTACCTCCGTTTAGCTTACGCATGGAAGAGAACAAACTGACATTACTATTATCGGCAAAATGGCTTATCAATAACCCCTTAACCCGTAGTGAACTTACCCAAGAAGCCACCCGTCAAACTGATATGGGCTGGCCAATGGTAGTAACGGCACAAGACTAATAACATCAAACAATTAAGTTAAGTGGACACCCCTCTTAACGCTATGATCAAAAAAGGCTCCCCAAGGAGCCTTTTTTATTTGCTATCGTTTTATGATAAGCAAGCCTTAGCCTGTAATACCGCTATGACGCAGCATTGCATCTAATTGTGGCTCGCGGCCACGGAAGCGCTTAAACAGCTCCATAGGCTCTTCACTGCCGCCTTTTTCTAACACACAGGTTAGGAAGTCACGGCCAGTTTGAGTATTAAAAATACCTTCTTCTTCAAAACGAGAAAACGCATCAGCCGATAATAATTCTGCCCATAAGTAGCTGTAATACCCCGCACTATAGCCACCTGCAAAAATATGACTAAAGCTATGCGGGAATCGACCCCATTCAGGGCTTGGAACGACAGACACTTTATCTTTAACTTCAAATAACGTTGCTAGCACTTGTGCGCCAATTTCAGGATCGTAGTTAGTGTATAAACTAAAATCAAACAGACCAAATTCAAGCTGACGCAAAATAAACATCGCTGACTGGAAGTTTTTAGCCGCCAGCATTTTATCAAGCATCATCTTTGGTAATGGCTCACCCGTCTCATAATGACCAGAAATAAAAGCTAACGCCTCTTCCTGCCAACACCAGTTCTCAAGGAACTGACTTGGTAGTTCAACTGCATCCCACGGCACGCCATTAATACCAGACACTGCAGCTACATCAATTTGAGTCAGCATATGGTGAATGCCATGCCCAGTTTCATGGAACAAGGTCGTTACTTCGTTATGAGTAAACAGCGCAGGTTGATCGCCAACAGGACGATTAAAGTTACAGGTTAAATATGCCACTGGCGTTTGTAAGCTACCATCGATGCGAGTACGGCGAACCATGCACTCATCCATCCATGCGCCACCACGTTTGTGTTCACGGGCATATAAATCCAAATAGAAGCTACCGCGCAACGTGCCTTGAGCATCAAAGATGTCATAGAAAGTCACAGATTCATGCCACACTTCCACCCCGTGGCGCTGTTTTATCTCAAGCCCAAACACACGGTTTAACACTTCAAATAAACCCGCAACCACTTTTTGCTCTGGGAAATATGGGCGTAATTCTTCATCAGAAATACTGTAACGATGTTGCTTTAATTTTTCAGAATAAAAAGCAAAATCCCACGGTTCTAACTGCTCAATACCAAATTCATCACGAGCATAATCACGTAGTTTAGCGACTTCACGCTCACCTTGTGGCTTAGCACGATCAGCCAAATCATTTAAAAAGCCCAACACTTGATCGGTCGATTGTGCCATCTTAGTTGCCAGTGATTTCTCACCATAGTTACTAAAGCCCAATAAACGCGCCATTTCATGACTTAATTTTAGTTTTTCAGCAATGATATCAGTATTATCAAACTCACCCGCATTAGGACCACGATCTGACGCGCGAGTACTAAATGCTTGATACATTTCAGCCCGTAGCTCACGGTTCTCACAATAAGTCATCACCGGCAAATACGATGGAATATCAAGCGTAAATAAGTAACCTTGCTCACCTTTAGCTTCTGCATTCGCTTGTGCCGCTTGCAATGCAGATTCAGGCAAGCCACGCAGTTGCTCAACATCAGTGATCACCTTGCTCCATGCCATAGTCGCATCTAGAACATTATTGCTAAAGGTTGAAGCAAGTTCAGACAAACGCTTACTGATATCACCAAAACGTTGTTGTTGCTCAGTTGGTAACCCAATACCTGACAGTTCAAAAGCTTTTAGGGCATCTGTCACCGCTTTTTGTTGAGCTTGACTTAAATCAGCGAAATCATCGCTGTCTCTAATCATCTTATATGCATCATAAAGGCCTTTATGCTGTCCAACCCACGTCGCATAATCAGATAATAACGGTAGGCAACTTTCATATGCTTGGCGCAATTCAGGGCTATTTTTAACCCCATTAAGATGCCCTACTGGTGACCAAATGCGCCCTAGACGATCATCTAATTCGGCCAATGGACGACAAATCGTTTCCCATGTTGGCATTTGAAATTGAGACAGTACGGATTCAACGTTATTTCGACAGTCAGTGATCGCTTGTTCAACCGCAGGTTTAATGTGCTCAGGTTTAATATGAGCAAATGGAGGCAAATCAGTCATTGTCAATAATGGGTTAGACATACGTTTTTCCTTTATTTTTATCTTCTTATTAACATGCGCCCGCGATAGATAAATTTCAATCCCTTGTTCGGTTTAGCGTCTAAAAAGGCCGAAATAGCGCAGTTCCTCAATCTTGAGAATAGCAAAGGTTGGCACCATAGTTGGATATTGCTGAATAATTGACGATAATAGCCACTAGCACCCCTGCTTTAGATACCGATAGAGACTAATTTCATGCTGAGTTATCGCCACAGCTTTCACGCTGGCAACCACGCAGATGTGGTTAAACACATTGTTCAAAGCCTAATTCTGGATGCACTCAAGCAAAAAGATAAACCGTTCGTGTATCACGATACTCACTCAGGTGTTGGTCGTTACGATCTGCAAGATGAACGCAGCGAAAAAACCGGTGAGTTTAAGCAAGGTATCGCCCGTATTTGGTCTCGCGATGATATTCCGACCGAAATTACTGCGTATATCGATGCAATTAAAGCTCTTAATGACAGCGATGAGTTACGTTACTACCCAGGCTCCCCCAAGGTGGCGCGCGCACAAATTCGTGACCAAGACCGCATGGTATTAACCGAGTTACACCCGAGCGATTTTCCATTATTGCTGCAAGAGTTTCGTGGTGATCGTCGCGTTAAAATGTACCAAGAAGATGGCTTCGCACGTTTAAAAGCGAGCTTACCGCCTAAAGAACGCCGAGGCGTGGTGTTGATTGATCCTCCTTATGAACTGAAACACGAATACCAAGATGTAGTGAAAGCGATCAAGCAAAGCCATAAACGTTGGGCAACAGGTACTTATGCAATTTGGTACCCAGTGGTTTACCGTGAAACAATTGATAACATGCTTCAAGGTCTAAAAGATTTAGACATTCGCAATATTCTGCAAATTGAGTTGGGCGTAGAACCAGACACTGAAGAACGTGGCATGACAGCCTCTGGCATGATTGTTATCAATCCACCATGGAAATTAGCTCACCAAATGGAGCAAATCCTGCCGTGGTTACAACAAGCTATTGCTCCAAATCATGGCCATCATAAAATTGAGTGGATTGTACCTGAGTAAATATCACCAATAATATTTTTACTAAAAAAGCAGCTACATTACGGTGTAGCTGCCACATTCCACACGTTACAATCATCATTTTCGATGGTAAAACATTTTACTAATCGATTTTTCCGATTTTAAATCCTCGTCACTCAGCCCAATCTTGATTACACTAGGTGACAATGAATATTCATAACATCTATTGGAGTAAAGTCATGGCAAAGCATTTTGATTACATCTGTATCGGTGGTGGTAGCGGCGGTATTGCATCAGCAAACCGTGCTGCAATGTATGGTGCTAAAGTTGCAATAATTGAAGCAAAAGCCCTTGGTGGCACCTGCGTTAACGTCGGTTGTGTACCCAAAAAAGTAATGTGGCACGGCGCTCAAATCGCTGAAGCTATCCATCTTTATGCTAAAGACTATGGCTTTAATGTTGATGTGAAAGATTTCAACTGGGCCAAACTGGTTGAAAACCGTGAAGCTTACATCAGCCGCATTCACACTTCATATGACAATGTACTTGGCAATAATAACGTTGAAGTCATCAATGGTTTTGCCACATTTGTTGATGCTAAAACTATTGCTGTTAACGGTGAGCACTACACTGCCGATCATATTTTGATTGCAGTCGGTGGTGAGCCAACGATCCCTAATGTACCAGGTGCAGAACTGGGTATCGACTCAAACGGTTTCTTTGAATTAACGGCACAACCAAAACGTACTGCAATTGTGGGTGCGGGTTATATCGCTGTTGAAATCGCAGGTGTATTAAGTGCACTAGGTACAGATACTCACCTATTTGTTCGTAAACAATCGCCACTACGTAGTTTTGATCCAATGATTGTCGACACTTTAGTTGAAGTTATGGCTGCTGAAGGTCCAACCCTGCACACCCACTCAATTCCTAAAGAAGTGATCAAAGAAGCTGATGGTTCAATCACGCTGCATTTTGAAAATGACGAATCACATAACACCGATTTATTGATTTGGGCGATTGGTCGTCATCCAACCACAAACAAAATCAACCTGGAAGCAACAGGGGTTGAAACCAATGAGCGTGGCTACATCAAGGTTGATCAATACCAAGCAACCAATATTGAAGGTATTTACTGTGTTGGCGACATCATGGAAGGCGGTATCGAACTAACGCCGATTGCAGTTAAAGCCGGCCGTCAATTATCTGAGCGTCTGTTTAACAACAAACCAGAAGCCAAGATGGATTACAAACTGGTACCAACAGTGGTATTTAGCCATCCACCAATCGGCACTATTGGTCTAACAACACAAGAAGCCATTGATCAATACGGTGAGGATAATGTAAAAGTCTATCAATCAGGCTTTACTGCAATGTACACCGCGGTCACAACCCACCGCCAGCCATGTAAAATGAAGCTTGTTTGTGCTGGTGATGATGAAAAAGTCGTTGGTCTACACGGTATTGGCTATACCGTTGATGAAATGATTCAAGGCTTTGGTGTCGCGATGAAGATGGGCGCAACTAAAGCTGATTTTGATAGTGTTGTGGCTATCCACCCAACAGGTTCGGAAGAATTTGTTACCATGAGGGGTTAGTAATACTATAAAATGTAGTCAACATCCATGGTTTAAACTAGGCTGGTTATTTCAATATTGATTGCCAGCTTTTTTATTCTATACATTTATATTAAAACAACAAATCTATAACTTAATTAAAAATCAACCATAGATTATATAAATTTCAATACTGACTTTATTTCATTTGAAATAAAAATTTGTAACAACAATGCACTTGTGGTAAATATACCCACAAAATTAGATCCAATAATAGTTATAAATATAAATGATTTTTTATTTAAGAATGTTATATAAATGTAGAATTAAAAGATGAAATTGAAAAAACTATTTCCATTTATGATCGCTATTTTATTAAGCGTTTTATTATCTTTATTAATAAGCCATGTAACTATTCGTTATATAGAACAGAAACAAATAGCGACAATTGAAACATTATTAGACAATGTCATATATAAACCACAACAACACATCGAGCATCTAGATAACTTACAAACTAATAATAATGAAGAAAACAAAAGAATTTTAGATTTAATTGATAAAAAACATCCAGAAATAATGGGAATATCATACATAAAAAATGGCAAATATTATTATGGGAATAATGGAAGCATTAGTAATAATGTACCTAATTATATAAAAGAAGTAATAAATAAAAATATTCCTGTCAAATTCTTTACTGACCCATACAATAAAAATAATTTAATTTATATATTCAAATATGATAATGGCTATTATATTATAAATTTCTATTCTAAATTATTAAATGATTTTAGTCATAATGCAATAACAAATTATCAAGTTAAAGATCATAATGACAAATCATCTACCTCCTACTTATACTATAGTTTAACTAACAATGTAAAACACTTACATTTAATGATTACTAGCGGGTTGAAATTTAATAAATTTATTGCATTACTATTTAGTAGTTTTATTATGTCATTACTATTTATATATATGGTTTCATTTATATTAACTACATACTTTGATAGTAAAAGAGTTTTAAATAGAAAAATGAAAAAAGCGGTAACCAACAATGAGTTCATACCTTTTTATCAATCTATATACTCTAAAAAACAAAATAAATTTATTGCTGCAGAAGTATTATGCCGATGGTACTCAAATGGTATAATTATTCCTCCATCAGAATTCATTGCCGATCTAGAAAAAACAGATGAAATAAAAGAAGTAACTTTTAGCTTAATCAAAAAATCATTTGATACTATAAAAAGAGCGAATATCAATAAAGATTTCATGCTAAGTTTCAACTTTACCGTCACTATGCTTCTTGATAAAGATTTCATGAAAAAAATTATTCATTTTATCAAGGAAAATCCAATGATAAAAAATCGCATTATCATTGAGCTAACTGAAAGTGAAAATAATTTCATCTATTTAAATGAAATAAAAGAAGTAATGTATCAACTAAAAAAAGAATCAGTATTACTCTCTATTGATGATGTAGGTACTGGGTATTCAAATTTGATAACAATACAAGAATTACCTTTTGATATAATGAAAATAGATAGATGTTTCATATCAGATAACTTTGCAGTTTCACAAAGTAATATGCTTGAAACATTGGCAATTTTAGGTGATTCATTAAATTTAATGATTGTTGCAGAAGGTATTGAAACAGCCGCAGAGTTAAATAAAATAAATCGATTAAATATTGATTTATGCCAAGGGTTTTACTACTCAATACCTTGTAATTCAAGTGAATTCACACATAGAACAATCAGTGAGCCACACTTATATAACTAATAATATTCATAGTAAGATGTATATTATACATCTTACTATATTGCTATCTCTAATCAAAATATATAACTCATTTATTCCCATTCAAATCTATTTCTATTATTCCCTTTAGCTTTATATAAGGCTTTATCTGCTCGCTGCAATCCTATCTTATTTGATTCAAATGGAAATTTACATGCTATACCAATACTTAGAGTCATATGATATTCATCTTTAACCATAATGTTTTTTATTTCATTTAAAAGGTATTCAGCAAAGATAATAGCTTTTTGTTTATCATTACTAATTATAAATGCTGCAAACTCATCTCCACCCAATCTAGCAGAAAAAATATTACTATTTTTATAATTTAATAAAACCATACCAAAACTATGTAAAATTCTATCACCTTCTTCATGCCCATATTTATCATTTATTTTTTTAAAATTATCAATATCAATCATAATAAATAAAAGCATCTTATTTTCATATTTTCTGAGCTCTTCTTGGAAATATCTACGATTAGGAAGTTCAGTTAAGTCATCAATTGTGGCAAGCAACTTAAAATAATCACATCTTTTATTGGTTTTTTTTATTGAAATAAAAACGCCAATTAATAAAAGTAATATACCAATAGTCTTAAATATATTATACACCCATAATGAAAACCACCCTGGTAATATATTAACATCATTATATAGGCTGAAAAATAAAGATCCCCCCCACAAAAAAACACCACAGCTCAATATTATGTATGCATCTTTAACCAATATTTTACCCCATTGAAGTAAAATAAAAGAAACCAAAATGAACAATAAATTAAAAGTATCAAATAAAAACTTATAAAAAATATTATTTTCATGAGGAATAGATATCTTAGAAAAGAAGATTATACTGATACAGGAACTAAAAAAAACACATAAAAATAATGTAATAATAAAGGTTTTCTTTATCTTATTAGACTCATTATATTTCTTTTTATGCTTCTTTAGCAATTGCTTCAAACTAAACATCTTTTTAAAACATCCTTTATATTGCACAGCGATCCTAAAATGTATTACCCAATAATATATTATATCAAAAAATCATATGAAACACAGTTAACATTGGTAACTTAATTTCCATGTTTTTATTAATAGATAAAAATACGGTATTAACGTAGAGATAACCCTTACGTGAGAATTGGTTGTTTTATAAACAGCTGAATATCTCAAATATAAAAAAACCTAGCAATGGCTAGGTTCGTTTATTTAAAAAGACTTTTTTAGTATGAATTTTAGGCTTTACTGAATAGTATTAACTTCAAAACTATATCTTTATTTTATCTAATCTCTAACATCAAAAATGATAGCTTAATGATGGTGATACCCATCATCATGGCGATGACCACAACTGCAGCTTGGCGCAATTACCGTCTGAATTGGTGTTAAAGTGATTTTTTCTAATAACTCTTCAGTACTAACCGTATTCAATAGATGCATGTTTTCTGCATTAACGGCCATTGGATCTTCAATCGCACGTTGAATCGTCATTACTTCAATAATTTGTTGGGTAACCGCTTCAGGTAATGATAATTCACGGATCACTTTAAGCTCATTATTGTTGGTATCTAACGCCATCATCGATAAAGCTAATGTTGATGTTGTTGGCTGTTGAAAATACTCATTTGGAATAGCTGCAGCATTAAATTGAATATCAAACGCAAGTTCAGCCAACTTAAATACCACCAAGCAACCACCATTTTCAGTTTTCATTAAACCAAATTCTGCGGTCGCTTCTGCCATCATTTGCTGCTCTTCTGCTGTAATGCCCGTTAAACCAATAAAAACGATATTACTCATATCATTACGGAATATCTCAATCACT
This sequence comes from Photobacterium sp. S4TG1, assembly GCF_036040035.1. Classification (NCBI taxonomy): domain Bacteria; kingdom Pseudomonadati; phylum Pseudomonadota; class Gammaproteobacteria; order Vibrionales; family Vibrionaceae; genus Photobacterium; species Photobacterium sp. S4TG1. The sequence continues at coordinate 31,607 of NZ_JAYXUH010000023.1, read as the reverse complement.
GCGCCATCACCAGCAACAAATGGGTGTTCATCAATGATCTGACCGACATGAAATTGCTGATTTGAATGTGCTGCCATGGTGTACCTCATCGTTATTTTAGCTCAATCATTTCAGTCTATACGAAATTAACAAGCCGTTATAATGTGATCTATTTTAACCATTACCTTCTGATTAACAATACTATGAAAATCAAAAACACTGTTACCAAATAGTAATGGTTAAACATCGATATCCATCAAAACAACCCCTAACAACATATTAGGGGTTAAATTTATACTATTTCTATTGTGCCGGAGCAAAATCAGCGGCAGCGGCTCGATGGGCTGTGTAGATAGCTTCACCATCACTCTCAGCATCAAAGATAACCCTAGCATCAGGACTAAATAAAATAACGTCACCAACTTCAGCAACATATTTAGTGCCGTCTTCATCACGAACAACAATTTTACCTTTGGTGATCACTTTATACTCAACAGAATCGTAAAAGTATTCAAATTCAACCCCTGGAGACATAGTGAAATGACCCATAGTTAATACGTTGTTGTTCGTGGTTACAGCAACCTCTGCCATATCACTTTTTAAACCTTCAACCTCAAGTAACTTACTGAGATCGTTTAATTTAAAAGAGCCTGATTTGATCAGTGTGATGCCTGGCTTCGTTGTTAATGTTGTCATTGGTAGAGCCTTATTTTTATAGTAAGACCAAAATCGATACTGTGATCTTATTGAGTACAGATAATCAATTTATTATTGGATTTGGATGTCACAAAAATTAATGGCAGTCGTATCTGAAATTATTGACTAAATTCAGCCGACTATTTATTTAACTGAGCATCATCTTTAGTGATGCTTTCTGGTGGAATCAAGTTTAACTGAACACTTAAAATCAACAATAGCTTAAAAATATAAAGACTATTACCATCCAGTAACAATTAACTCAAAATTATTATGCAACGTGATAAATACATCTTTTTGAAATAGTAAATCAATTCCACACACCTAAAGTCTAAACATAACCAGTCAGAATAAAAAATCTAAATAATCGCATAAATAACCATTTTTTTAGTTACTGACTATTCCATCTATTAGATAAAAACGGTAATCTTCGCTTTCTTATTTATGGAATAACAATGAATAGTTATTCTTACAAGACCTCGGGGATACCCCCATTAATTCGGCCGTTTCTACCAGTAGGTTATAGACAAATATGCATCAACAAGCAGTCGCTCCACCTAAGAATCTTAATAATTGGTTAATGTTTATCATTCCATCATTAATTGGCGTGTTTCTCTTTATGGCACCGATCAACTTTGACGGTGACATTACGATCCCTATCGCCGTATTAGCCAAAACAATCCAAAGCCATTTTGAAAATTCACTGACATCGATTGTTACTGGCGTGATCAGTTTTACTGCCATCATGTCTATTATTACTAAGCTCTTTAAGCCTGGGTTTATTACTCGTAACAGCTTTATCAATGGCTTACTAAACCCATCTTTAATGTGGTTTATTGTGCAACAGCTTGGCGCTATTTTTGCTGTAATGACCTACTTTAATATTGGTCCGGTGATGTTGCGTAACGATGCAACTGGCGGCTTAGTCTTAAATAATTTATTACCCGTTTTATTTTCAGTATTTATTTTTGCAGGTTTACTGCTGCCATTACTGCTTAATTTTGGCTTATTAGAATTCTTTGGCACTCTATTTACCCGTATCATGCGCCCTATTTTTGGCCTGCCGGGACGTTCATCTGTTAACTGTATTGCGTCGTGGTTAGGTGATGGTTCTGTTGGCGTATTACTGACCAGCAAGCAATATGAATCAGGTATGTACACTCAGCGTGAAGCCGCTGTTATTGGTACTACATTCTCTGCGGTATCCATCACTTTTAGTTTAGTTGTTATCGCTCAAGTTAATTTAGAGCATATGTTTGCCCCGTTTTACTTAACCGTATGTTTGGCAGGGTTAGTCGCCGCGATTATCGTGCCGCGCTTACCACCGTTATCACGTAAGAAAAATATCTATATTAATGGCACCACTGAATCATCACATGATGAAACTGTTCCTGAAGGCCATAACATTTTCTCTTATGGGCTTGAGCAAGCACTTAAAAAAGCAGCGGAAGTAAAAAGCTTACCCGCGATGGTGCTTGATGGTATTAAAAATGCAATTGATATGGTATTTGGTGTACTGCCCGTTGTAATGGCAATTGGTACTATGGCGTTAGTAATTGCAGAGAACACACCAATTTTTGATTACCTCGGAATGCCATTTATTCCATTTCTAGAATTACTGCATATTCCTGAAGCAGAAGCAGCATCAAAAACCATCGTGGTTGGATTTGCCGATATGTTCTTGCCATCGATTTTGGCATCAACCATTCAAAGTGACATGACTCGCTTTATCATTGCAGCGATGTCAGTTACTCAGCTAATTTACATGTCTGAAATTGGCGCGCTATTAATTGGTAGTAAAGTACCGGTTAAAGCATGGGAGTTATTTGTGATCTTTATTCTACGTACTTTAGTCACTCTGCCAGTAATTGCGCTAATGGCACATTTAATTTTCTAAATATAATAGTTAAATATCTAAAAAAGCGACCTTATGGTCGCTTTTTTTTGTTCATTTTCACACGCAGCATCCCGCCAAGGAATAACTAAAACGCCAATTATATAAGTGTGATCACAGTTCCAAAAGTTTTATATTCACCACAAGAATGAAAGCGCTTTTTAGCATTGTCATTATCTTAAATATCAATAAAATCATCGAGTTAAAATTTTATAAAAATACGTCATTAAGGGTTTATCAATGCAATTCAAGCTTTCTCTTCTAACCGGTTCTTTATTAGCAGCACTAGCCTTAACAGGTTGTGGCAATGATTCATCTTCAAGTGTTACGCCATCAGAAACATTTACCATTAAAGCTATTGATGGTTATTTAGTAAATGCCGAAGTAAAAGTTGATGCGGATGGTGACGCTAGCAATGGCTGTGAATTACCACTTGGAACCACAACTGCAGGCGGTGAATTTAACCTTCCAATTAAATATCAAAATAATCAAGTTTGTATTGCGGCAATTGAAGATAAAACCATTGATGAAGATCGCGGTATTGTAGCAACAGCGTTTGATCTTGCCGCACCTGCAGGCTCGTCTGTTGTTACTCCTATGACAAACCTTGTAGTAGAAGTAATGGCTGCAAATAATGAGCTAACAGCAGAAACAGCCCAAGCTGAAGTAATTAAAACTCTAACTGATAGCGGGTTAACAATTACTGCAGAACAAGCTTTTGGTGACTTTATTAAAGACCCATCAATTGAAGCTAAAAAAATTAGTATTATTGCTGAATCGTTAACAGACAATAATGATAAAACACTAGTGCAGCAGCTAGAAATCACCAGCAAAGTCACGAGCCAAATCAAAGATAAAGATGACAGCACTTTAGAAGACTTCTCACCAGAAATCACAATCACAGGTAATGAAGTAACGGTTAAACCAAACCATCGCCCAACTATCACAAAACCACTTAAAATTGCTGATGTAGAACTTAATGCAGTGATTACAGATATTGATTTAAACACCTATTTCAAGGATAAAGATAGCGACGCTTTAACATATGATATTAAGGTTAAAAACGCTAAAAATGAAACGATTGATTTAGATAATTTAGGTCTGACACAAACAAACAGTATCCTTTCTGGTACCGCTAAAATTGCTGGTATTTTTACTTTATACATCTCCGCAAATGACAGCAAAGTAAATAGTCACGCTCTAACATCAAGCTTAACAGTAACAACACCGAATACTGCACCAACAGTTAATAACGAAGTTGAAGCAACACTGCAACAGCAATTAAAAGATTTAATGCTAACGCAAGGTGAAAATATCACCAATGCAAATATTGCTATTACTGATTTATTTAATGATGTTGATGGTGATGAATTAACTATCACTGCAACAACAACTGATAATGGCATTGTTGCAAAAATTAATACCAACAATGAACTCGTGTTAACTGGCACACCAACCAAACAAGGTGAGCTAACATTAACTCTAACCGCTACAGATGGCATTAATGATCAAGCAGCTACAGCAACATTCGTCACAACGGTATTAGAAGCAATCACACCACCACCGCCAGAGGTAACTCACCCATTAGTAGGCAGAACATGGTATGTAATTGAAGAAGGCACGAATGGCGATCAATTCTCACAAACATGGTGTGATTCAGTTCGGTTTGATAACGGTTCTATCTACTTTAATGATCGAACCATTGCTAACCGTAATAAATGTTCAGATGCTGCAACTATCGGTGGTAGCTATGAAATAGTCGAGGGCACAATTGAAGTTCAATTTGACGATAGTGCGCTAGCATATAATGTTGTTTCAGACATGAATATTTCATTGCCAAATACACAGGTAGTCACGCTAACTGAAGGTGAAGATACAGAACGTTACACTTATTTTGAAAAGCAAAGTGATGCCGAAAAACGTTTAAATATCGCTTCTAATGGTGCTCCAGAAGTACGTGATATTCCAGCTATCCTTCCAGCAATGAATGAGGACCGTTATCAGCGTGCTATGTATAGCGTACAAATGTCTAATGATGGTCAAATGAATAAAGTGGCATTATGGTTAGATAGTGACACTGGATTTAGCTGTGATAACGCAAATGAATTCTATCGCAACTTTGTACTATCCTCGGCAACATTTAATGACTCAAATGGCATCCCTGGTATGTGTAATAACGTTACAGAAGATGAAATGACTAATGCCGTTATTAATTTTACCATTCCATCCGATTTTAAATTAGATGAAAACTATAGCCTTATCGGTTATGTAAATGATAGTGATAATGCGTTATTAGAACACATTAAGCTAAATCTAATTTGGAAAGGTGAAGCTAACCAAGAGTAATACCTTTACGTTCTAAAACAAAAGGCGACCATACGGTCGCCTTTTTACTATCTAAACATCAGCCTATTAGCCTTTATAAATCTTGGGATTAAACACATCCCGTAGCCAATCACCGAGCAAGTTAATCACTAACACTAACGTAATCAGTACAATGCCAGGAAAGGCGGTGATCCACCATGAACCTGAGAAAATATAATTAAAGCCAATACTGATCAGTGAGCCTAGCGATGGCTGATAAATAGAAGCACGTGCTGTTAGAGATCACAGCCAATACTCTACAGAGCCAATAAGAGCAATCATTATGATTAAAAATCATAACTGTACATCCGCAGTCCTATCAACATCTATTAGTAAGCAATTAATTTATATAATTATTATCATTACATCGATATAAATTGAACACATTTTAATACTACCAACACAACTCATTCACCCATGAAATATATAGCTTGATATAAATCAAATTTAGTATGCAATAGGTTTGTTTTATCTGCGGAAATATCTAAAATTCAACGCTTACATATATACTAAATAGGTATAAAAATGCAATTCAAGAAATCGATCCTCGCAACCGCACTTCTTTCAGTCTTGGCTCTTTCTGGTTGTAATAGTGGTAGTAGTAGTAGTAGTAGTAGTAGTGACACAACAACATCTACAACAGCAATTAATAGTAGCTTTCCTTATGTAAAAATGTGTCTAACAAGCAATCCTATTGCATGTGATAACGATGGCGTTATCACAAATAAAGATGGTATTGGTCAACTCGTTATTACTGAGCAAGATAAAGATAAAACTATTCTTGTCACAGCAGATAAACATACTTTTTCCGCGCCAGCGACATCAATATTTGTTACACCAATAACAACACTAGTTGTTAATGAAATGAAAGCAAACAAAAATATGACTGTTGCGGATGCTCAAGCGGCAATTAAAGAAAAATTTGCTGACTTCACGACTAAAAACCCTAAAATCGATATTTTTGGAAATTCAGCTCAAAGCGTGGTATTAAATAAAATTGTTAATGCGCTAGAAGATACATCAGTTAATTACAATAGTATTGATATTGCAGACTTAGTAAATAAAGCAATGGATGAATCAGAGACATCTACATCTGTGCCTGTAATTCAAAAAAATGGTTCAACTGAAAACATCGAACAACCGCAACTAAGTCAAGTTGCAAAAACAATCAAACCACAAACTTTAAAGATTGAAGATCAAATCCAACCCATTGGTCTTAAGACTCTATTTATCCTTGATGGTGATAACTCTGCATTAACATACGATGTAGAAGGTATGCCACAAAGTTTAACTAATAAAGACAATACAATTGAAGGTGCAATTACTCTAGCTGGGACATTCTCTATCAACGTTGTAGCTAATAATAACGGAGCTTTAAGTCAGCCAGTAATACTAAAATTTAAAGTTATTCCTATTGTACCTAATACACCACCAACAGTTATCAAAGCAGGACAAACAGAACTTCAAAATGATACTAATAGCTTGAAGCTAACCCAAGGTGAGTCGATCGGTGATGATGTGACTTATGCTATTTCCGATTTATTCAACGATGTTGATGGTGATCAATTAACAATTACTCCTACATTTAAATCTACAAAGACAAACACGAGCAACGGTATTACAGTAACAAGAAAAGGTGAGCAGCTTGTATTATCAGGCACACCAGCCAAAGCAGACGAAATGACGTTAACCATTTCAGCAAATGATGGTGTTAATAAACAAAGTGCAATAGCCACTATTAAATTGAAAGTTACCGCTGTTACGCCTAATGCTGTACCAACACTGATCAAAGACGGACAAACAGAACTTCAAAGTAATACTGATAGCTTACAGCTAACACAAGGTATGCCGATCGGAGATGATGTGACTTATGCTATTTCCGATTTATTCAACGATGCTGATGGTGATCAATTAACAATTACTCCTACATTTAAATCGACAAAGACAAATACGAGCAACGGTATTACTGTAACACAGCAAAATGGCGACCTGATCTTATCTGGCACACCAATCAATGCAGACGAAATGACGTTAACTATTTCAGCAAATGATGGTATCAATGCTCAAAGTGCGAAAGCGACTATTACGTTCAATATTGCTGAAGGTGTAAAACTAGAACCCGTTAAGCCAGTTACACCAAGCGGCGATTCATCAACTAACTGCAAAAATGGACACTGTATCATACCTATTTTTTTGGGCTCACATACTGATATTACATCATTAGTAATTGCTAAAAAGGATCCAAATGAACCTCTTACTGATGACGATTTATCTATTAGCAACAGCCAAATAATATATTCTAAGTTTGGTAGTTTAACTGGACAATATAAAGCTTTTGGTGCGTCAAAAAGCAATGAAAATGGGTCCTTTATGGGCTATTGCACGTCAGTTACTCTTAAAAACGGTGTGATTCAAGGGGGGATTGATTTCTCCCACAGCCAAGGGCAAATAGTAGATTAAATAACAAAGGCGACCACACGGTCGCCTTTATTCATTGATTCTCAAGATAGCAAACCTAATCTAGCCTTTATAAATCTTAGGGTTAAACACATCCCGTAACCAATCACCCAGTAAATTAATCACTAATACTAAGGTAATTAATACAATTCCAGGGAACGCGGTGATCCACCATGAACCTGAGAAAATATAGTTAAAGCCAATACTGATCAGTGAGCCTAGCGATGGCTGATCCACCGGTAAACCTAAACCTAAAAATGATAGCGCCGCTTCCGACATAATTGCATTAGCAACCTGTACCGTAGAGATCACTAAAATCGGTGATAAGCAGTTGGGAAGAATATGACGAAACATGATCCGTGGTGCTCGAAAGCCCATCACCTTAGCCGCTTCAACATACTCTTTTCTTTTCTCTGCCAAAACAGAGGCGCGTACCGTTCGTGCATACTGTGGCCATTCCGCAAAACCGATAATCACCACTAACATAATCACCGCATATTGGGCGTATGTTTCAGCCCCTAATGCAGTACGAAAAATAGCAGATACAATAATCGCTACCATCATGGTGGAAAACGATAATTGCACATCAGCAATACGCATTAATAAACTATCAATTCGTCCACCAAAATAACCCGCAGTTAAACCAATAATCACCCCCAGCACGAGCTGTAACGCTACTGCTAATAAGCCGATCGTCAGTGATAAACGCATCCCATATAAAATAGTCGAATAAATATCACGGCCTTGATTATCAGTACCAAGGCTAAAATTAGCATCACCATCTGCCATCCACGCAGGTGGTAATTCAGAGTCCATAATATCAATGGTCGATAAATCATAAGGATTTGTCGGTGCAATAAACGGCGCAAATAAAGCCGCAGTAGCAAAGCTTAAAAAAATGGCAAAACAGACCATCGCCACTTTATCTTTAAGAAAATAATACACAATATCGGAATCTTTAAAGCGCTGCCAACGACTTGGTGCAACGGTGCTAATACTCTCCATGACTTATGCTCCCTTGCCCGTCAAATCTACTGTTGGATTAACCAACCCATAAAGCAGGTCAACAATAGTATTAGTGACCACAAAAATAAGTCCTACAAAAATCACATACGCGGTAATAAGTGGAGTATCAACTCGATTAATAGCATCTAAAAATAACAGTCCAGTTCCCGGCCACTGAAATACACTTTCAGTCAAAATGGTGTAAGCGATCATGGTTCCAATCTGCACGCCACCCACGGTTAATACTGGCAACATGGTATTTTTTAGTGCATGTTGGTAATAAACCTTGTTCATCGGCAATCCCTTTGCCTTAGCAAATTTGATGTATTCTGAACTTAAAACTTCCAGCATTTCAGAACGTACTAAACGAATAAACAGCGGCAACATAATTGATGCTAACGCCACACATGGCAGCACTAAGTGTTTTAAACCATCAATAGTAAAAAAACCTGATTCCCAACCCAGATAATTCGCGGTTTCGCCACGACCAAATGAGGGTAACCAGCCTAATTCAATCGAAAAAACATACATCAACATAATGGCAGTTAAGAACACCGGTATTGAAATACCAATACTACTGAATGCCATAACAGCTTTAGTAAAAACACTACGTGGATGAATTGCGGAATACACGCCAAGTGGAATCGAAACTAAAATAATGATCACCGTCGCGCCAAATACAAGTTCAAAAGTTGCGACTAATTTATCTAAAATCACCTCAATCGCAGGCCGCTTAAAAGTATATGAAGTACCTAAATCACCTTGAACGGCATTACCCAGAAAGCGACTATATTTAGTAACAAACGGATCATTAAGCCCCAAATCATCACGCAATTGCTGCCGTTCAGCTTCTGATACCGACTGTCCAACCAGCTCTCGTAACGGATCGCCAAGGTTATCCTGAATGGCAAAAGCCACCAGACTGATCACAAACATCACTATCAGTGCCTGAAACAGGCGTTTGACCAGAAACGAAAACATTCCCTGCCCCTTTTAATTTCATCCTGAAAAAAATGCCGAAGCAAGCCTCGGCAGTTATCATTAGCTATATAGCTAATTCATCATTATTTTTCATCAACCACAAGGTCGCCAAAGTATGGCATTTCCATTGAGTTAACGATGGCACTAGCATGAACATTACTGCGTGCGCCCCATGCCGTACTCTGCCAATGTAATGGCACAAATGCCGCGTCGTTATAAAGCGTAACTTCAACTTGTTTAAGCATCGTAATCCGCTTCGTAGAATCAGTTTCTACGTTAGCTGCTGTCACTAACTTATCCACTTCAGGATTAGAATAGAAGCCACAGTTATATTGGCCTTGCCCCGTTTTTTCATTACGAGTCATGGTTAAAAATTCAGTCAAGTTAGCGGAGTCTTCAGTGTCAGCATGCCAGCCAATCATCATCATATCGGCAGCACATTTATCAAACTCTGGCCAATATTGCGCTTTAGGTAACGTTTTTAAATCTACCTTAATACCAATTTTGGCTAACATTGCTGCCGCTGCTTGCGCAATTTTTGCATCATTAACATAACGGTTATTCGGTGCCAACATAGTGAGTGTAAAGCCATTCTCATATCCCGCTTGTTTCATTAATTGCTTGGCTTTTTTAACATCATAACGAGGCACTAACTCGCTATCATGGCCTTGGTAACCCGCAGGACTTTGTTGCCCTGCTGCGGTCGCAAACCCTTTCATGATCTTTTTAACAATGCCTTCATTATTAATCGCATGCACAATCGCTTGACGAACACGAACATCTTTTAGTGCTTCGTTACTGGTCTGATTCATTTGAAATGAAATCAAACGCGTGCCTGGCAGAGTAACTAAATCCACCCCTTCAGCACTTTTTAAACGCTTATGATCATTAGGTGCAACATGATCAATCATATCGACCCCACCAGAAAGCAATGCGGCAACACGGGTAGCATCTTCTTTGATCGGCAAGAGAGAAATAGTATCAACGTTGCCTTTTGATGCCGTATCCCAATAATCGGTAAAGCGAGTAAATTCAACCTTCACACCTTGCTCACGATCCGTCACTATAAATGGACCCGTGCCCGACATATGGGTTGAAGCAAATGAATTACCGTGTTTAGACACTTCTGCTTTATCTTTACCGTCAGCGGTCTTACCGCTGTAAAATTTACTGTCCATTGGGAAAATGTAGGTTGCAGTTTGAAGTACCAATGGATAAGCACCTTTAGAGATAATATCGACGGTATAGTCATCAACTTTTTTCATCTCAGAATAAGGTTCGAAAATAGCTTTAAAATCAGGTGATGCTTGCAGGCGATTAAAAGTCCAAATCACATCATCTGCAGTCAGTGAATTACCTGAATGAAATTTCACCCCTTGACGCAATGTAAATCGAAACGTATTTGTATCAATACGCTGCCAGCTTTGTGCTAGACGAGGCTCAAAGTCCATTTTCTGGGTAAAACGAACCAGTGGATCAAATACCATATGCGATAATTGCAGAGTGCCGCCAGACAATTGCTCATGAGGATCGAGTGAAACAGGATCAGATGCGTAACCGAGCTTTAGATCTGCGGCTGTCACACTGAAACTTAACCCTGCAGCAACCAATGCTAGCGCTAATTTATTCTTGATGGTTTTCATTGCATAACTCCTTTATGCCCAAGCGCCTTCGCTCAGTATTTATTTTATTTATCACTCATAACAACAAATTAAGCGCGTTGCAGAGGTTTAATTTCTAGTCCTTTAAATTCAGGCATTAATGAAATCAAATGCTGACTATATTGATGTTGTGGTGCAGTAAATAATTGTTCTGTTGGTGCAACTTCTAATAAGGTTCCTTGTTGCATCACACCAATACGATCACACATTTGACGGATCACGGGTAAATCATGACTGATAAATAACATCGTCAAATTAAGCTCATCTTGAAGATCTTTTAAGAGGTTTAGAATTTGCGCTTGTACTGAAACATCCAGTGCTGATGTTGGTTCATCACAAATTAATAATCGAGGTCGAGTGGCTAGGGCGCGCGCAATTGAGATCCGCTGCCGCTGACCACCGGAAAATTCATGGGGATATTTAATGCCGGCAGCTCGACCAAGGCCAACATAATCTAAAAGGTCATTCACAATTTGTCGTGTTTGCAATTCATTTTTAGTTAACTTATGGAATCGAATTGGCTCTGCAATAATGTCAAAAATACGCATTCTAGGATTCATCGATGTATAAGGGTTTTGGAATACCATTTGCATTTGACGACGCAGAGGACGCCGTTCAGATTCACTTTTTAATGCGGTAAGATCAATGCCTTCAAACCGTACCGTGCCACTATTTGGTGGATATAAACCAGCAATAACACGCGCAATAGTAGATTTACCCGAACCGGATTCTCCCACTAAACCAAAGGTCTCACCTTCTGCAATATGAAAGCTGACATCATTATTGGCTTGCACATATTCACGTCGACTTTCAAATAATGAATCTTTAGTGATAAAACGTAAGTTAACATTCTCAATCTCAAGCAACGCGCCTTGATAGGTGCGTTGATCTTGGCTTTGCCCGAGCCAATGATGCTTAACATCTAGCGTCGGCGTTTGTTTAACATCTTCGATATACGTTACTAACGGAAACCGTTTTAACTTAATATCAGAACGTGGAACAGCAGAAATTAAACTTTGTGTATAAGGATGTTGCGGCCGTTGCAATACTTGTTCAGTAGTCCCCATTTCAACTAAGTCACCACGATACATCACAGCCACGCGATCAGTAACATTTGAAACCACCCCCATATCATGGGTCACCAACATACAACCAACATTTTTCTGCACACATAAATCACGAATCAAGGTTAGAATTTGATCTTGAATTGATACATCAAGTGCAGTGGTCGGTTCATCGGCAATAATTAAATCGGGTTCGCCTGCCAGCGCAATCGCAATCACGACACGTTGACGCATACCACCAGAAAATTGATGAGGATATTGTTTAATTCGTAACTGAGGCTCAGGAATGCCCACTTGTTCCATCAATACTAACGCCCGCTTAAGTGCATCAGGTGGAGAAACATGTAAATTAGTCACTATAGTTTCAGTTAATTGCTGCTCAACCGTAAATAACGGGTTTAGTGAGGTCATTGGATCTTGAAAAATGAAACCAATTTTCGATCCTCGAACTTGGCGCATTTTATCGGCGCTTAAACCTGATATTTTAGTACCATCTAAAAACACCTCACCACTAGCTATTTGGCCAGGAGGACTTAATAGATCAATCACGGCATTACCAACCGTCGATTTTCCCGCTCCAGATTCACCAACAACGCCAACAATTTCACCACGTTCAATGGTAAATGACAGTGATTTTACCGCCGCATGCGTGCCATGACGCGAGGGGTATTCTATACGCAGATTTTTTACTTCTAATAATGCCATTATCAGACTCCACTACTGGCAGCATCCTGCCTATCTGAACAATTGATTCCTTTCCATGCCAATACTATTGTCTGATTGCATGCCTTACTTCAATTTGTCAAAAATATTACAAAAAAGCAACAACGCAAAGTAAAAAACTATCACTATTTATATATATCGCATATTTATCTTGTACAAATGAATATTAAAACAATAGAACACTAAACAATAAATTAATCATAACTTACTGAATAACAACTAATACAGCTACATTATCAATATAACAATCCAAACAGTCATAACCATTAAAAAACACATTTATGAATAAACTTTCAAGAACAACAAAAAGATTAAATTAACATTAATTAAACAAAATATCGCTTTCATTAAAATAACTAGCGACAATAACCATTAAAAACATAAACATCAGTGGATATCCCTACCACAACTCAAGATTGCATAATTTACAGCACACCACTTCGCAGCATATTCGCCCTGTTTTCTCATCATTTGATAAATAAGAGGATCGTACAATTCAAATATCAGTGACCCTCACCCTCTGGTCCGCTATTTCTAACACCAGAGATACGCTACCAAATTGCACTCTTTAACCATTTTATTCAGACGAAAAAAAACCTGAATCTTTCGATCCAAGTTTCTTAATGGTGGTCGGTGAAGAGCTAGGTTCTAATATCACTGAACCCTCACCCTCAGGCTTTAAACCCATGATACTTTTCTTTAAACGAAAAAAAACCTGAATCTTTCGATTCAGGTTTTCTTAATGATGGTCGGTGAAGAGCTAGATTCTAATATCAGTGAACCCCCGACCCTCGGCATTTCTACACAAAGATTAACGATACTTTTATACCGACGAAAAAAAACCGTATCTTTCGATACGATTTTCTTAATAGTGGTCGGTGAAGAGCTAGATTCTAATATCAATGAACCCCCGACCCTCTGGCTTTAAACCCATGATACTTTTCTTTAAACGAAAAAAAACCTGAATCTTTCGATTCAGGTTTTCTTAATGGTGGTCGGTGAAGAGGGATTCGAACCCCCGACCCTCTGGTCCCAAACCAGATGCGCTACCAAACTGCGCTATTCACCGACAATGTTTAGGCTTACAAGGCCAAGGTATCTAATAAAAGATAACCTGAAAATGGGGTGGCTAACGAGGCTTGAACTCGCGACAACCGGAATCACAATCCGGGACTCTACCAACTGAGCTATAGCCACCATTGTAAGTGGTCGGTGAAGAGGGATTCGAACCCCCGACCCTCTGGTCCCAAACCAGATGCGCTACCAAACTGCGCTATTCACCGACTAAATCGTTACTAAGAAAACAAACCCTCTGGTCCGCTAATCCTAGAAGCCTGAGATACGCTATAAAACTACGTTATCACTGACTAAATTCTGTGAGCTTGTAAAACAAGCGGGCTTTAAAAAGCCAATATGCTGACTGGGAGATCAACATATTATAATATGGGGTGGCTAACGAGGCTTGAACTCGCGACAACCGGAATCACAATCCGGGACTCTACCAACTGAGCTATAGCCACCAATGTTTTATTACCTTTGCCAATACGACCGGATATGGTGCGCCCGAAAGGATTCGAACCTTCGGCCTTTGGCTCCGGAGGCCAACGCTCTATCCAGCTGAGCTACGGGCGCCTTGCCCTATCGACGGAGGTGAATATTACGGATCAGAACGCAACTCGGCAAGTGTTTTTTTTTATTTTTCTTCTGCTCGCTGATTTTATCAGCAAATCGATGCTGATTCGTATCATGACTAGCACTAGATTAAGCTTTATTACTGCTTACAGTTGCTATACTTACAAATGAGTAACATCTATATGTATCCACAATTGCACATAAAAAATAACACATCGTCATTACAAATGACCTTTCCCTAAATAACAGGACGTAGAAAAAGGTGAAAAAATGGATTTATCGTTACGACTATGGTTAATCGCTCTTTGTACTCTGCTCTTTTTCTCAACCACCACCACTGCTGCTGACATGTCAGCTTCAGCAATCAATGATCGAACCAAACCCACAGGCAATATACACCTTGAAGGGACGGCTCCCACAATTGTTGCTGCGGCAAATCCGGCACGAACAGGTCAAGTGGTATATGACCAATATTGCGCTTCTTGTCATAATTCAGGCTTGATGGGCGCACCAAAAAAAGGCGATGCTGACGATTGGGCGGCTCGTGTGAGCCAAGGTGATGCCGTACTCGCTAAACACGCTATTCAAGGCTTTAACGCCATGCCAGCAAAAGGTACCTGTATGGATTGTAGTGATGATGAAATTATTGCAGCCATCAACTATATGATTGAACCTAACTAAAATGATATCGGTCTTACTCAACTTAGCGTATTACCGAGTATTTGATAATAAAAAGGGGGGGACTTTCTCCCCTTTTTAATATAAACAGCGAGAACAAAACACACTGGCGTTAATCGTTACTTCTTAAAAAGATTTCGAATATTAGCAATATGAGCTTGGCCTTTTTGCATGCGCTCTTCTGCCGTAACAGGTTTACGTTCACTTTCCCACTCTAAGTCATCTTGGGGTAACTCGTATAAGAAACGGCTTGGCTCTGGTTTGATTAACTCACCATACTGACGACGTTCTTTACACAGTGTAAATGTGAGTTCCCGTTGAGCACGCGTGATCCCTACATAAGCAAGTCGACGTTCTTCATCAACGTTATCTTCATCAATACTAGTTTGATGCGGCAAAATACCTTCTTCAGTACCAATTAAAAACACATAAGGAAACTCCAATCCTTTGGATGCATGTAATGTCATTAACTGCACTTGATCTGCATCACTGTCATCTTCTCCACGCTCCATCATGTCACGCAGTGTTAACCGTTGTACGACTTCTTTAAGTGTTTTAACTTCGTTATCGTAGTTATCGCCTTCTAAGTCAGCAGTGATCCAGCTGTATAAATCAGAAACGTTTTTCATACGCATTTCAGCAGCTTTAGGGCTGGCTGATGTTTCGTATAGCCAATCTTCATAGTGAATATCACGTACGAGTTGGCGCACAGCAGCAACGGTATCACCACGTTCAACATTATCAGTCAGCTGATTAATCCAATGCGTAAAACGTTGTAACGATTCTAAACCGCGCCCCGACAGATGCTGCTCAAGCCCTATTTCAAAACTGGCAGCAAATAAGCTTTTACCACGCATATTGGCGTACGTTCCCAACTTTTCGAGCGTAACTGGACCAATTTCACGTCGAGGTGTATTCACTATTCGTAGAAAAGCATTATCGTCATCGGGGTTAGTTAGTACTCGCAAATATGCCATCATATCTTTGATTTCAACCCGCGAGAAAAACGATGTTCCACCAGAAATTTTATATGGTATACGGTTTTGCATCAGTGCTTTTTCAAATAATCGCGACTGATGATTACCGCGATATAAAATCGCATAATCTTTATAAGCGGTATTATTCATAAATCGATGTGCGATCAATTCACCAACGACTTTTTCGGCTTCATGTTCTTCATTTTTAGCCGTGAGCACTTTCAGCATTGCACCATCTGGTATCGCAGAAAAAAGGGCTTTTTCAAATAAGTGCGGATTATTTGCAATAAGAATATTGGCGGTTCGCAGAATACGACTGGTCGAACGGTAATTTTGCTCAAGCTTAACCACTTTAAGATTAGGGAAATCTTTATTAAGTAAGGCTAAATTTTCGGGCTGAGCACCACGCCATGAATAGATAGACTGATCATCATCACCGACCACAGTAAATCGTGCCCGTTCGCCAACCAATAACTTCACAAATAAATATTGGCTGGTATTGGTATCTTGATACTCATCCACCAGCAAATAACGAATGCGATTTTGCCACCGCTGACGTACATCTTGATTATCCCGAAGCAACAACACTGGCATTAAAATAAGATCATCAAAATCAAGGGCGTTATAAGCTTTCATTTGACGTTGATACATTTCATAGCAATGGGCAAACAATTGATCACGTTCAGATTGTGCTCTACCAGCAGCTTCTACTGGCGATAGCATGTCATTTTTCCAATTAGAAATAGTTGACTGCAGTTGCTTTAATAAATCTTTATCACCGTCGAGCTCTTCTTCGGTCAATTCTTTCAATAACGCCATCTGATCTTGATCGTCAAATAATGAAAAATTGGCCTTTAAACCTAAATATTTACACTCTCGACGCACAATATTAAGTCCCAAAGTATGGAAAGTTGACACCATCAACCCTTTGGATTCTTGACGACCTAATGTTTGACCAACACGTTCTTTCATTTCACGTGCGGCTTTATTGGTAAAGGTTAAAGCAGCAATATTACGCGCCTTATAGTCACACTTCTGAACTAAGTAAGCGATTTTATTGGTAATCACACGTGTTTTACCAGAACCAGCTCCAGCCAAGACTAAGCATGGCCCGGAAACGTATTTAACTGCTTCTGTTTGCCTTGGGTTCAGTTTCATTAGTTATCCTGACGTCATTAAAAATTGGGCGCATGTTGACGCGCTTTAATTACACATCTATTCACTTTACGTGGAATAGTGCGTTCACCATTCATCGACATTTGTTGCAATTTCATTATTTAAAACAACTTAAATAGTAGATTTAGAATTAATATATTAAATAAGGTCTAAAATAAATCAGAGCAAATAGAACTCAATTCTAAATCAGATTAAATGTTGATTACAAAACAGCAAATAACCGTTACATTACTGTTAAATAATTAAATTTATATTTAACAGTAATTATATTGCTTAATTTTAGGAGATTTCATGCGGAAAATCGCAGCTATTGCTACCATTATCAGCTTAACGCTAGGGATATCAGCTTGTGACCAAAACACATCCAAAGAACAAACTCAGCAAGCAGCAAAAAGTGTACCTGTAGATACAATTATTGTTAGCTCTCATCCTCAAGCTATCCACATCGAACTCCCTGGTCGTAGTAAAGCCTATCTTGAAGCAGAGGTTCGTCCGCAAGTCTCAGGTATTATTACAGAGCGTAGCTTTACCGAAGGCGGCGATGTTCGTAAAGGGGAATCATTGTATAGCATTGATTCAGCCCCTTATAACGCTGCTTATCTCAGTGCTAAAGCAAGTCTAGCCCAAGCACAAGCTAACCTCGATTCAGCTCAAGCACTTGCTAAACGTAGCCAAACATTGGTTAACCGTGGTGCGATCAGTAAACAAACCTATGATGATAACAAAGCAAAATACAAAGTCGCTCTTGCTGGCATTGAAGTTGCCAAGGCCAGTGTTAACAAAGCTAAGATAGATCTTAATTATACCAAAGTTAGAGCACCAATTGCGGGTCGTATTGGCCAATCATCAGTAACACCGGGTGCATTAGTCAGTGCAGGCCAAGCGCAAGTATTAGCCACTATTCAACAACTCGATCCCATCAATGTTGATATCGCACAATCAAGTACTCAGCTATTACGTTTAAAGTCTGCGTTAAAGCAAGGCGAACTAAAGGCCAGCGATAATGCTGATGTCGAGTTAATCCTTGAAGATGGTACCGTTTACTCTCATCACGGCAAGCTACAGTTTGCTGAGGTGAATGTCGACCCCAACACAGGCTCAGTTACGCTACGAGCTGAATTCCCCAATCCAGATGGCGTGTTATTGCCAGGAATGTATGTTCGCGCAGTCCTAAACACAGGAACAGACCCTAAAGCCATTTTGGTTCCACAAAAAGCCATTACACGTAACAGTAAAGGCCAAGCCACTACGATGGTTGTTGGTGCAGAAAATAAAGTTGAATCACGCATGGTGACCACAGCAGAAGCAATTGGTAATCAATGGCGCATTACCAATGGACTTAAAGATGGCGACCAAGTAGTTGTTGATGGCTTACAAAAAATTCGTCCGGGGGCTGTAGTTGAACCGACACCAATAACAGTCAATCAGTCACAATAAATAGGGAATAAACTATGGCTCGTTTCTTTATCGATCGCCCTATTTTTGCATGGGTGATCGCTATAATTGTAATGCTAGCTGGTGTCTTGTCCATTCTCAAACTACCAGTATCGCAATACCCTAGCATTGCACCACCAACGGTTGTAATCAGTGCATTCTACCCAGGTGCTAACGCCAAAACCATGGAAGATACGGTAACGCAGGTTATCGAACAACGTATGACAGGTATTGATCACCTGCGCTACTTGTCATCAACCAGTGACAGTTTTGGTAATACTCAAATAACCCTGACCTTTAATGCTGAAGCTGATCCTGATATTGCTCAAGTACAGGTTCAAAATAAATTACAATCAGCACTACCTTTACTTCCAATGGAAGTACAGCAACAAGGTGTTAAGGTTAACAAATCAAGCTCAAGCTTTCTGATGGTGGTCGGATTCTATTCAGAAGATGGTTCAATGGATAAAAATGACATTTCGGACTACATCAGTTCCAATGTGTCAGATCCAATGAGTCGTGTTCCCGGTGTAGGTGAAATCCAAGCCTTTGGTGCGCAATATGCGATGCGTATTTGGCTCGATCCGCTCAAGCTAACAAAATACAACCTCACAAGTATTGATGTCATTGCGGCAATCAAAGAACAAAATGCGCAAGTCTCTGCAGGTCAGCTTGGTGCATCGCCGTCGCTACCAGGTCAAGAGCTTAACGCAACGGTATCAGCGCAAAGTCGTTTAAAAACGCCAGAGCAATTTAAAAACATTATTGTTAAGTCGGATTCTTCCGGTGCAAAAGTACATTTAAGTGATGTTGCACGGGTTGAACTTGGCGCTGAAGATTATTCGGTACAGGTATTTTATAACGGCAAACAAGCCAGTGGTCTAGGTATTAAACTGGCGACGGGTGCGAACGCACTTGCAACCGCTGAAGCAGTAAAAGCCAAAGTTGAAGAATTAAAACCATTCTTCCCTGAAGGATTAACTGCAGTTTACCCTTATGACACCACACCATTTGTTGAGAAATCAATTGAAGGTGTAGTACATACGTTATTTGAAGCGGTAGCATTGGTGTTTATCATCATGTACCTCTTCTTACAGAACTTTAGAGCAACCTTGATTCCAACCATCGCCGTACCAGTGGTATTACTTGGTACTTTTGCGGTGCTGTCATTAGCAGGCTTTTCCATCAACACCCTAACCATGTTTGCCATGGTACTAGCCATCGGCTTGCTGGTTGATGATGCGATAGTGGTGGTGGAAAACGTCGAACGTGTCATGCATGAAGAGGGCTTAAATGCTGTTGAAGCGACACGAAAATCGATGGATCAAATTACTGGCGCCCTCGTCGGTATCGCATTAACCCTTTCAGCAGTATTTGTACCAATGGCATTTATGTCAGGTTCTACTGGTGTTATTTACCGTCAATTCTCGATAACCATTGTAACGGCAATGGCACTATCGGTATTGGTGGCAATGATCCTCACTCCGGCACTCTGTGCCACCATGCTTAAACCTGTTGAGCATGGCAGTAATGAAAAAGGCTTCTTTGGTTGGTTTAACCGCACTTTTGATAAGTTAACTAGCCGTTATGAGTCTAGCGTTGCGGCAATGATCAAACGTTCAATTCGCGTGATGTTGATTTTCCTTGGTCTAACCGTCGCGGTTGGTTGGATGTTTACCCGTATGCCAACTTCATTCTTACCCGATGAAGATCAGGGTATTTTGTTCAGTCAGGCAATATTGCCCGTTAACTCGACCCAAGAACAAACCCAAGAAGTGATGGATAAAGTTTCTGACTTCTACCTAAATCAAGAAAAAGACGCCGTAGCCAGTGTGTTTAGTGTCTCAGGATTTAGTTTTGCGGGTAGTGGTCAAAACATGGGTATGGCATTTATCAGTCTAAAAGATTGGTCAGATCGTCAACTACCCGGCATGGATGTAAAGTCGATAGCAAATCGCTCGATGGCCTACTTCCAACATATAAAAAATGCAATGGTGTTCTCATTCGCGCCACCAGCGGTGGTTGAATTAGGTACTGCCAGCGGCTTTGATTTTTATCTTCAAGATCGTAGTGGTCAAGGGCATGACAAACTGATCGCAGCCCGTAACCAACTACTTAAATTAGCGTCTGAAAATCCGAACTTAGTCGGAGTTCGTCCTAATGGTCAAGAAGATGCACCGATGTACCAAATCTCTATCGACCAAGCTAAGATCCGTGCTTTAGGTATTGATATTCAATCAGTAAACCAAGTACTGAGTACAGCATGGGGTAGTTCATACGTTAACGACTTCATCGACCGCGGACGAGTGAAAAAAGTCTTCGTTCAAGGCGATGCGGACTTCCGTATGAAGCCGAGTGATCTTGATACTTGGTATGTCCGTAATAACCAAGGAGAAATGGTACCATTCTCAGCTTTTGCAACAGGTGACTGGCAATATGCTTCACCACGTTTAGAGCGTTTTAATGCCACTCCTGCAGTTAACATTCAAGGTGGTGTTGTTAAGGGCTACAGTACTGGTCAAGCAATGCTCGACATTGAAGCGATGGTGAAGAAATTACCACCAGGCTTTGGCGTTGAGTGGAATGGCTTGTCCTATGAAGAACGCCTATCGGGTAACCAAGCACCAATGCTGTATACGTTATCTATCTTGGTGGTGTTCTTAGTTCTAGCAGCGCTTTATGAAAGTTGGTCAGTACCTTTTGCGGTGGTATTAGTCGTACCGCTCGGTATTATCGGTGCACTATTAGCGATGAATGGTCGTGGTATGCCGAACGATGTATTCTTCCAAGTAGGACTATTAACAACGGTAGGTTTGGCGACTAAAAACGCCATCTTGATCGTAGAATTTGCTAAAGAATACTACGAAAAAGGGGCAGGCTTAGTAGAGGCAACATTGCACGCCGTACGTGTTCGTCTGCGTCCAATAATCATGACATCACTGGCCTTTGGTCTTGGTGTTGTGCCTTTGGCAATCAGTACTGGTGTAGGTTCAGGTGGTAAAAATGCCATTGGTACCGCAGTACTTGGTGGTATGTTGAGTTCGACATTCTTAGGTATTTTCTTTATTCCGATTTTCTTCGTGGTAGTAGAACGTATCTTTAGTCGCGGCAAAGACAAATCAACGACTGATGATACGCCACCGACAAAGCAGCACTAATAATCTAAGCAACAACTAACATTAAAGCCCATGTCTATTTTGATATGGGCTTTTTTTCGTTTTTTCCTTCTTACTCTTCATCATACTCCACCAAATAAACCTCACTTCAAACATCTAGTCATTAAAATTAATAATATAAAACCGTAAATAAGGCTTGCGAATCAATAATCAAATTCTACAATAGCGCTGAATGAACATTCATTCATACTAATTGTATTGAATATAAACAACGATGACCGACAAAAAAGAGCGAATATTAGTCGCAACTGAAAAGCTATTAGCAACCCATGGTTTTCATGGACTATCCATGCAAATGGTTGCCAAAGAAGCCCAAGTTGCAACCGGCACTATTTATCTCTATTTCAACGATAAAAATGACTTACTGCATCAACTCCACGAGCATATTTTAGGTTATATCGCGAAAAGAATTAGCCGTAATATTAACGATAGCATGCCACTCAAGCAGCGCTACCGTACGATGTGGCTAAACCTGTGGCATATGTCTGTTAATGGTGAGGCACCATTGATTAATCAAGGCCAATTTCAACACCTGCCTCGAGATAATTCTTACGAAAAAAAAGCAATAAAAAAACAACTCTTTAGCTGCGTCAATCAGATGTTTGATGAAGGTAAAGCCAGTCAATTATTTAAACCGCTTGAAAATAAAATTTTAAGTACTCTTAGCTTAGAAACGAGTTGCTATTTAGCTCGTCAACAAATAAATGGTGGATTAGAGATCACCGATAGCGAGCTTCATGCTGCTATTGATGCTTCTTGGGACGCCATTATTCAGCATTAATATTGTATATTCCGGAGCACTCCTTACAATGAAAAAATGGATCGTGATGTTACTTATTGCCCTTCTGTTATTTGGAAGCGTAATTGGTTTCAATCTTTTTAAAGAACATAAAATAGCTGAGTATATGGCAAATATACCAGAAGCTAACTATCCGGTTACTGCTACTACGACCAAAGCCGAAAACTGGTACCCTTCACTGCAAGCTATTGGTTTTATTGAACCTATGCAAGGTGTTACTTTAACCTCGGAAGCTGCGGGTGTAATCAGTAAGATTAATTTTGAATCTGGTCAAAAAGTAAAAGCAGGACAACTACTTGTTTCAATTAACTCTAACGTTGAACAATCTAGTTTACAAAGTACAGAAGCAAAACTACCAGCAGTAGAAGCATCGTACCTACGTTATAAAGATCTTTATCGTAAAGGCTCTGTATCAAAATCTAGCCTTGATGAAGCAAAAGCTAACTACCTTGCATTAGTCGCTCAAATCAAATCATTACAAGAATCAATTCAACGTCGTAATATTAGCGCACCTTTTGCGGGTGAAATTGGTTTACGTAATGTGTACTTAGGCCAATACATTCAGCCAGGCACAAAAATCATTCGCTTAGAAGACACAACGACGATGCGTTTCCGTTTCACTGTGCCACAAACGGATATTTCTAAAATTAAAATCGGCCAAACTGTTGATATCAACATTGATGCTTACAAAAACACTGATTTTAAAGGCCAAATTACTGCGATTGAACCTGCTGTTAATGCTCAGACAGGCTTAATTCAGGTACAAGCTGATATTCCTAACAGCGGTGGCATGTTACGTAGTGGTATGTTTGCACGTGCACGCGTGATCCAACCTATCATTGCCGATCAAATTGTTGTTCCTCAAACAGCAATTACTTACACCCTTTACGGCGACACCGTGTATGTACTACGTACCGTTGATGGCAAATTACGCGCCATGCAAACTGTTGTAACAACAGGCTTAAACAAAGGTAACCAAGTACGAATTCTTTCAGGCTTAAAAGCTGGAGAGCAGATCGTTACTAGCGGTCAAATTCGTCTTAGCAACAAGTCATTAGTGCATATCGTTGAAAATGACGCACTGAAGGCTCCTGCTGAAATCCCATTGCTGTAACTGGAGAACGCTCAGGATGCGCTTTACTGATATATTCATCAGACGCCCGGTACTAGCAATTTCGATCAGTTTAATGATCGCATTGCTAGGTCTACAGGCGATTTTCAAAATGCAGGTTCGGCAGTATCCGGACATGACTAATACCGTAGTAACCATTAGTACGGCTTACTACGGTGCCAGTGCTGACCTTATTCAAGGTTTTATCACCCAACCACTGGAACAAGCGATAGCTCAAGCGGATAACATCGACTACATCACAGCTCAAAGTATTATGGGTATGTCGACGATCACCGTACAGATGAAATTGAACACAAACCCGAACGCAGCCTTGGCGGATATTCTCGCCAAAGTAAACTCGGTGCGAGCTCAATTACCGCAAGATACACAAGATCCAACCATTTCACTCTCTACTGGTGGTGGTACAGGGGTACTGTATCTTGGCTTTACCAGTAAAACATTAAGCTCAAGCCAAATCACCGACTACATTGAACGTGTAGTAAAACCGCAATTATTTACGGTAGGTGGTGTGGCAAAAGTAGATATGTACGGCGGTGTACCGTTTGCATTGCGTGTATGGCTTGATCCACAAAAAATGGCAGCGTTTAACTTATCTGCTAGCGATGTGACTCATGTATTACAAGCGAACAACTACCAATCTGCAGTTGGTCAAGCCAACAATGATTTCGTGTTGTATAACGGTAGTGCTAACACACAATCAAATAGTCCTGAAACATTAGAAAAACTTGTTGTTTCAAGTGATAACGGCCAAGTGATCCGTTTAGGCGATATTGCAAAAGTAACACTATCACGTAGCAGTGATAGCTACCGCGCAACCGCAAATGGTCAAGAAGCCGTTGTGGGTGCGATTGAGGCGGCACCAAGTGCTAACCCAATCAATATCGCTAAAGACGTACGTGAGCTGTTACCAACTATTGAGCGTAACATGCCAAGTACCATCAAAATGACGGTAATGTATGACTCAACGATTGCAATTAATGACTCGATTCATGAAGTTATTAAAACCATTCTTGAAGCAGCATTAATTGTATTAGTGGTTATTGCCCTGTTTATCGGTTCTCTACGCTCAGTAATTATTCCGATCATCACCATTCCACTATCACTGATTGGTGTTGCGTTAGTCATGCAATTATTTGGTTTCTCATGGAACCTAATGACACTGCTGGCTCTGGTACTGGCAATCGGCTTGGTGGTCGATGATGCTATCGTGGTCTTGGAAAACGTTGAACGCCATATCAAACTGGGCCAAACGCCATTTAGAGCTGCCATTATTGGTACTCGTGAAATCGCAATTCCCGTAATTTCAATGACCATTGCTTTAGGTGCGGTATACGCGCCAATAGCATTAATGGGTGGCCTTACAGGTTCATTATTTAAAGAGTTTGCATTAACGCTAGCGGGTGCTGTATTTATTTCAGGTATTATTGCCTTAACATTATCACCAGTAATGTGTGCAACCTTCCTTAAAGAAAATGAAGCGCCAAATAAATTTGAGTTAATGGTACATGGCTTTCTTGACCGACTAACGTTACGTTATGAAAAAATGCTAAGTGGCATCATGCACATGCGTTCAGTTGTGATCGTATTTGCTCTATGTGCTTGTGCAAGCTTGCCATTCTTATTTAAATTTATTCCAAGTGAATTAGCACCTGCTGAAGATAATGGTGTAGTGGTATTTATGGGTACAGCACCTGCAAACGCCAACCTTGATTTCATTCAAGACACCATGGATCAAGTTAATAAAGTATTAACAGCAGAAAAAAGTGTTGAATATGCACAGATTTTCTCAGGCATTCCATCAGCTAACCAAGCGTTTGGTCTGGCAACATTAAAACCATGGAGTCAGCGCGATCAAAGCCAAACTGAAGTGGCAAATGACGTAACTGAAAAGATCAAAAATATTCCCCAAATGGCGATTACTGCTTTCCAAATGCCAAGCCTTCCAGGTGCAGGTTCTGGTTTGCCAGTACAATTTGTAATTACCACACCGAACAACTTTAAGAGCCTCTACCAAGTGGCTGCTGAAATGTTGACTAAGGTGAAAAATAACCCAATGTTCGTTTACTCAGATTTAGACTTAAAGTATGACTCTGCAACGATGAACATTAATATCGACAAAGATAAAGCAGGTGCTTATGGCGTTACCATGCAAGCCATTGGTAATACATTAAGCACAATGTTAGCCGGCGGTGATATTAACCGTGTAGATATTCTGGGTCGTTCTTATAAGGTTATTCCACAAGTTGAGCGTAAAAATCGTTTCAATCCGAAAGATTTAAATAATTATTACGTTAAGACCAGCAGTGGTGATTTGATTCCATTAGGTAGCTTAGTCACCATTACAGTGACACCAGCGCCACCAACCTTACCAAGCTTTAACCAACAAAATGCGGCAACCATTGGTGCGGTATTAGCCCCTGGTACCTCAATTGGTGAAGCGGTAAACTGGTTAAATACCGAGTCAGCAAAAGTATTACCTAAAGGCTATGGCCATGACTACTTAGGCGAAAGCCGTCAGTATGTTACTGAAGGTAATGCACTATATGCGACCTTTGGTTTAGCACTAGCGATTATTTTCTTGGTTCTTGCGATTCAATTTGAATCACTACGCGATCCATTAGTGATCCTAGTTTCTGTACCATTAGCCATTTGTGGTGCACTGATTGCCCTCGCGTGGGGGGCGACAACTCTGAATATCTACTCGCAAATAGGTTTGATAACCCTCATAGGCTTGATAACCAAACACGGTATATTGATTTGTGAAGTCGCCAAAGAAGAACAGCTTTACCATGGTAAAAACCGCATGGATGCCGTTATGGAAGCCGCAAAGATCCGTCTTCGCCCTATCTTAATGACAACATGTGCAATGATTGCAGGTTTAGTTCCACTACTATATGCATCGGGTGCTGGTGCAGCATCGCGTTTCAGTATTGGTATTGTTATCGTTGCCGGTTTATCTATCGGTACCTTATTTACCTTGTTCGTATTACCCGTTATTTATACGTTCTTGGCAAGTGAGCACAAACCGCTACCGGTGTTTGTTGAAGAAGACGATGGTTTAGACAACCACTTCTAATTCACCGAAATAAAAAAGGGCGCTGAATCATCAGCGCCCTTTTCTTTTCACCGCAACCGCAATTACAATAGTTAATAACGATTTTCGCAACGGAGTAAGCGGATCATGTTCGATTCAAAGAAACTTGAGCAAGTAGCTAAACAAATTCAAGACGCAATGCCTAAACCAGTTAAAGATCTAGGTAACGACGTTGAACAAAAAGTACGTCAGGTAATCCAATCACAATTAGGAAAGCTTGATGTTGTCACTCGTGAAGAATTTGATGTGCAAACACAAGTGCTATTACGCACTCGCCAAAAATTGACAGAGCTTGAGCAAAAGATGGCAACATTTGAAGCAAAGCTTAATGCCGAAAATAGCAGTACTGACGCTTAATTAGCGCTGACCCCAATAAAAAAGCCCAGTTCTTATCATGAACTGGGCTTTCTTTTTTAATTACTATTTTAAATGAAGATTAACCACCAACAGCAATATGCTTCATGTCTTTCATGTAGCCTCGTAACTGTTTACCAATCACTTCTACAGGGTGATTACGTAATGCTTCATTTACTTCAATCAGCTTTTGATTATCAACAAAATTTGTTGTTGCCGCCAAACCTTTACCGATAACATCCGTGGTTACTGTTGCCATAAAATGATCACGCAATAATGGTGTCGCAACATTAGCAAACAAATAGTTACCATATTCAGCAGTATCAGAAATCACCACATTCATCTCATACAAACGCTTACGTGCAACCGTATTGGCAATCAGTGGTAACTCATGCAATGACTCATAATAAGCTGATTCATCAATAATACCCGAGGCTGTCATCGCCTCAAAAGCAAGCTCAACCCCTGCACGCACCATTGCAACCATCAAAATACCGTTATCAAAGTATTCTTGCTCTGAAATATGAAGGTTTGACACGGGGTAGTTTTCAAATTGTGTTTCAGCGGTCTCACCACGCCAACCTAATAGCTCAGCGTCATCATTAGCCCAATCCGCCATCATCGTACTAGAGAAGTGACCTGAGATAATATCATCCATATGTTTGTTATATAGCGGACGCATCAATTCTTTTAATTGCTCAGAGAGATCAAAAGCTTTTACTTTTGCTGGATTTGAAAGACGATCCATCATATGTGTCACACCACCAAACTTCAGTGCTTCAGTGATCGTTTCCCAACCAAATTGTAATAACTTACCGGCATAATCAGGAGCAATACCATCAGCCAGCATTTTTTCATAACAGACAATTGAACCTGCTTGCAACATACCACAAAGAATAGTTTGCTCACCCATCAAGTCTGATTTCACTTCAGCAACAAATGATGACTCCAGCACTCCAGCACGATGCCCTCCCGTTGCAGCAGCCCATGCTTTAGCAATTTCAAGACCATCAGCTTGGGGGTCATTTTCAGGATGCACCGCAATTAACGTTGGTACACCAAAGCCACGTTTGTATTCTTCACGCACTTCCGTGCCTGGACATTTAGGTGCAACCATAACAACGGTTAAATCTTTACGGATTTGCATCCCTTCTTCAACAATATTAAAACCGTGAGAATACCCCAGTGCTGCACCATGCTTCATTAATGGCATCACCGTTTCAACAACGTTAGTGTGTTGTTTGTCCGGTGTTAGGTTAACGACTAAATCAGCTTCAGGAATCAGTTGTTCATAGCTTCCCACTTCAAAACCGTTATCACGTGCATTTTTAAATGACGCTCGTTGCTCATCAATCGCCGCTTGACGAAGAGCGTACGCAACATTTAATCCAGAATCTCTCATATTAAGACCCTGGTTTAGACCTTGCGCACCACATCCAACGATAACCACTTTTTTACCTTTGAGGTAATCAGCTTCAGAAACAAACTCTGCACGATCCATAAATCGACAACGGCCCAATTGATCTAACTGCTGACGCAAATTTAAGGTATTGAAATAATTAGCCATAACAACAAACTCCGTGAAATATATTTATCCTTGGTTCGATATTTATTTATCGAATAGATTGATAGTAGATCAGGAAAATTGTTGCGCAAAGTGATATATTCACAACAATCAATTGCAAATCATGCAACATAAGCCAATGAACATTAAAAACTTGCAACTTTTTCTTCACTTAAGTGATTCGCTGAGTTTTCATCAAACCGCGCAGGCGATGCACATTAGTCCCTCAGCCTTGAGCCGTGTCATTCAGCGCCTTGAACAAGAATTAGGGCAGAGTTTATTTTGTCGTGATAATCGTAGCGTTGAAATAACAATGGCAGGAAAAAAACTCATTCCTGTCGCTTCTGCTATTATTTCCAATTGGTTATCACTCAAAACAGAATTAAACAGTGATAGTTCATTACTACAAGGGAAGTTGAAAATATTTTGTTCCGTCACCGCAAGTTATAGCCACCTACCGTCAATATTAACCGCATTTCGCCAACGTTACCCACAAATAGAAATTCAATTATTAACCGGAGACTCAGCTCTTGCGATTGATAAAGTACTTAACGATGAAGTCGATGTCGCTATTACCGCCAAACCAGAACAACTTTCAGCGAAATTAAGCTATATTGAATTAGATCATATTCCAATGTCAGTGATCGCTCCCACTATTCCCCCTTCGGCAATGCAACATCAACTCAATGATGGCCCCAATTGGCAAGCTCTACCTTTCATTCTCGCGGAGTCAGGGCCAGCAAGATCACGAGCGAATACGTGGTTTAAAGATAAGAAGATAACTCCTCCTATTTATGCTCAAATTTCAGGTCATGAAGCTATTGTTAGCATGGTCGCGTTAGGCTGTGGAATTGGAATAGCACCTGATGTTGTTATCAATAACAGTCCAATGAGTGATAAAGTGCAGCGTTTTCCCACGGAGTTTATTGCACCATTAAGTTTAGGGTTGTGCTGTAAACAATCTCGCCACCAAGAAAACGTATTAAAAGCACTACTGCAATTATTTTAACATTATTATGTCTATGCCTTGCTTTCACTAATCAATTGTATTGAAAGGATATCCTTATGACTAACGCAATTTTAACGCATTCATATTGTTCTGATTTTTATGCTAAACGTGGTTACCAATTTTTAAAAAGCGTTGCGCAAGATTCTGCCGTTCCATCAAACCTTGTTATATTTTCTGTCATGCATTGCTATGAAGGCTCTCTGCCGTACATTAATGTATTAGCACAATTAGCTCACCCTCTGGTTTTTATTCCCAAAAATGCAACCGTAGATGCTAATCCTGAGTTATTACAAACCATAAACCAAATCGCTAACTGTAAAATAGTAAACCCAGATTACAATAAGGAATCACTGCGAGATCCTCTGCATTGTGAGGCCCTCATTCGCCAATATATTACTCAAGATAGCCCTTTTTTGATTCTTGATCATGGTGGCTACTTTGCTAATGCCAGTGAACATTTATGTCATGTATTTCAACAACAATTAATTGGTATTACAGAGTTAACCGCAAATGGTTTATATAAATATTGTAATAAAAACATAAAAAAGCCATTAGTTACCGTTTCTCATTTAAGTATAAAAACACCTGCAGATACGGAAGCCTCGGAATGTATCGTTCATTACTCTGATCAAATATTACGAGAAGAATTTGGGCTGAAAATAAATAATGCCGGATTTTTAAGAATGGGAGTCATCGGGGCTGGTAATCTCGGTAGAGGAATAATAAAACACTTACAAAATAAAGATATTTATAATATTCACGTTTTTGATCAAGATCCTCGTCGACTCACCCAGTTTCCACGCGATGGCGTACAAGTCTGTACACTTAAACATCTAATACAACAATGTAATATGATCTTTTGTTGTACGGGAAATGGGGCATTAACGGCCGAAATATTTGATCACCTAACTCAACCAATTTTCATTACAACAGTAACATCCGCCGATGATGAGCTCAGACTTCCAGATCTCATTACTCAAGGAGTATTAACTCAAGTAAATAGCAATCAACTAATAAAAGAATATCAAACTCGTCATGGTATTAGTGTTTACCTGCTTGCCGGTGGTGAATCAGCGAATACTCCTTTCAAAACAGGGATGGGAGACCCAACACTGTATTTATTTGAGGCTGCACACATGTTGGCAGGATTACGGTTATTAAATCAGCCACAACTGTTTACAGATGGAATTCAAGCACTGCCAGATGATGATGAAAGAATGATTGCCCAACAATGGTTAACCCATTTTTATAATTACCAATAAGATAACAAACAATCCCACCACCTCACACCTCAGGTTAAAACCTTTCATATAGTAAAGCTTAACGTACAAAGCCCCGATATTACTGTCGAGGCTTTCTTGAAGATGACAGGGATTATTAGGTTCAGACGCTCAACACGCGCTGATTTTTGATATGGTAAATCTGCAGCTCTGCCAATTAACTCTACAAGCGTAAATTACAGATAGTAGAAAGGCTCATATCTTTCGGTATGAACCCTCTTTAATATGGTAGTGGTTACAAGATTCAAACGCCTAACACGCGCTGATTTTCGGCATAGCGAATCCGTTGATCTACCAGTTAACACTACACCCACTTGAGCATAATATTACAAACGTAAAAAAGCCCCGACATTACTGTCGAGGCTTTCTTGAAGATGGCGGGGGTTACGATATTCAAACTTCACAACACGCGCTGATTTTCGGCATAGCGGAATCCGCTGCTCTGCCAGTTGGAGCTACACCTAAATTATATTGACGA